>JALSHW010000081.1 GCA_026982035.1 Phycisphaerales bacterium
ATAGGAGTCGATGATTGCTTTTTTGGTTTCTTTGTCGAGTGTTTTCCATGGGCCTGCGTCGGTGCCGTCGGGGAGGTCGCCGGCGCCGGTGTATTCGGCGGCGTTGGGGTTGAGTTTGGCTTTGCGAGCTCCAGATTCAAGATCGGCGATGAGTTCTTCGATGGGGCGGGCTTTGCCATTCCCGTCGTTTGCTTCGACATCAAACCATGAGTTGTAGATTTTGAGAAAGATCCACTGGGTCCATTTGTAGTAATCGGGGTCGATGGTGCCGAACTCGCGGGACCAGTCGTAGCAGAATCCAAAGCGTTTGAGTTGCCGGCGGAAGTTGTCAATGGCGGCTTTGGTCGTCACCTCTGGATGGACGCCCGTGGCAATGGCGTATTGCTCGGCGGGAAGTCCAAAGGCGTCCCAGCCCATGGGGTGGAGGACATTGTGGCCTGTCATTTTTTTGTAGCGGCAGATGATGTCGGTGGCGGTGTAGCCCTCTGGATGGCCAACATGGAGACCTGCCCCGGAGGGGTAGGGGAACATATCGAGGCAGTAGTATTTGGGTTTGGAGGGGTCGAAGCCGGGGTCACCGGGATTGGGAGCTCTATTGGTTTGGTTTTTGTCCCAATAGTGCTGCCAGCGGGTTTCGATATCGGCAGCGAGGGTGGCGTCGTAGCGGATGGCGGTTTGGTCTGGTGAATCTTGGGACATAGGGCTGTAGTTTAGCACATTGGGGCGGGGGATACCCTTGTTTTTGGGTTGGTTTGGTGATGAAGAAGATTGAACACAGAGGGCACAAAGGGCACTGAGAAGAGGGAGTGAAGCAGAAAAAAAAGAGGTACGCAGAGGTGGAAAAGGGGCAAAGGTCGCAGGGAAAGAGAGGGATTGGGGGAAGAGAAGAGAGGGGAGAGGAAGGGAGAGAAGGGGTGTTTTGGGGTTTTTGGTTGCTTTATTGGGTGTATAATTGTGTCGATACACCTATCAACAGCGGTGCATTTCATTTTGTGAGCCGCCCAGCCCGGAGACTAAGGATGACGACCATGACGCTTGAACGGAATCTGACGATTGATGTGGCCTCGGTGTTGGAGGATGATGCTCTGTTGAGCTTTGATTCGCCAGCAATCAGTAAGGATCGGCTGCATGTGCCCGGGCCTGATTTTATTGACCGGGTGGTGTCAATAACGGATCGGTCGCAGAATGTACTCAATAATTACCAGCGCATCCTCAATACCGGCCGGCTTGGCGGAACTGGGTATGTGTCGATCCTGCCTGTAGACCAAGGCATCGAACACTCGGCGGGGGCTTCATTTGCTCCGAATCCAGACTACTTTGATCCGGCGAACATCATTGAGTTGGCGATCGAAGGCGGATGCAACGCGGTGGCTTCAACCTTTGGCGTACTTGGCGCGACGGCTCGGAAATATGCTCACAAGATTCCGTACTTGGTGAAGTTCAATCACAATGAGTTGATGACCTATCCCAACACTTTCAACCAAGTCCCGTTTGGGAATATCAAGCAGTGCTGGGAGATGGGGGCGGCTGCGGTTGGGGCGACGATTTACTTTGGGTCTGATGAATCTGAGCAGCAGATTCAGTATGTGGCCGACATGTTTGCCGAGGCCCATGAATACGGCATGGTGACGGTCCTCTGGTGCTACATCCGCAACAACGCATTCAAGGTCGATGGCGTGGACTACCACTCTTCGGCGGACTTGACCGGGCAAGCCAATCACCTCGGCGTGACGATTCAAGCCGACATCATCAAACAGAAACTCCCGACCAACAATGGCGGATACACCGCGCTGAACTCTGGTGATTCATCCTACGGCAAGTTTGATGATTCGATCTACACAAATCTGGCTGGCTGTGACAAAAACGGTGGCGGCGGACATCCGATTGATTTGTGCCGATACCAACTCGCCAACTGTTATATGGGTCGTTCGCCTTTGATCAATTCCGGTGGCGCGTCGAGCGGTGCGGGTGATCTCAAAGAAGCGGTGACGACGGCGGTGATCAACAAGCGTGCCGGTGGCATGGGTTTGATTTCTGGACGCAAAGCGTTCCAAAGGCCTTTGGGCGAAGGGGCGGCGTTGTTGCAGGCGATTCAGGATGTGTATCTGGATGATTCGGTGACGATTGCTTGAGTTTGATTGATCTTTGAAACTTTGGAACCCCGCGCGTGCGGGGTTTTTTTGTGGAGACGATTACCTATGCTCTTGGCATGAAACGCGCAGCGGTATTTCTGGATCGGGATGACACCATCAATGTCAATGCGGACTTGCCTGAGGGGGCCTGGGAAGGGGTCAAGTGGGGGGATTTGTTGAAACCAGAGTTTGCGGTGTTGATGCCTGGGGTCAAAGAAGCACTCGTTGCGCTCAAGCAAGCCGGGTTTGTGCTGGTGGTGATTACGAATCAAGGGGGATTGGCTCGTGGGGGAGGGACGAGCCGGGATGTTGAAGCCGTCAATGATGCGTTGCGGCGGAAGTTGAACGAATCTGGTGAGGGTGTGTTTTCTGAACAGTTGATTGATGGGTGGTACTTTGCGCCGCATCATTGTGAGGGGTGTGTTGAGCCGTATTGTTGTGATCATCCTTGGAGGAAACCGCATGGAGGGATGATTCGGGCGGCGTGTGATGAACTTGGGCTTGATCCAGCCAAGTCGTGGATGGTTGGGGATAAGCAACGGGATTTGGATGCGGGGATGGATGCAGGGATTGCTCAGGAGCACACGATTCAGGTGGGGCCAAACGGCACACATGCGGATTTAATGGCGGCGGCCGAGGAAATTCTGACTGAGCCCGAGGGTTCGGGTGGGGAGGTTGCAAGTGATCCGAAGATTGCCGCTGGAACGCGTGTGGTGTTGAAGTCTACTGATGATGCGTTTGTGCCGATGGCCGATGGGCGGACGCGGGAAATGGTCGAAGCGGTGGCGCGGGGGATCGCCGAACGAACGGGAGTGGTAATTCACGAGTTGTCGTGTGATGAAAAAAAGATTGAGGTGGTCATTGGGGTGCATCGGCTCGGTGCGCTTGCTTTTATGGCACAACTTCGGCGCGATACGAACCGTTGGCATGAACGGCAGTTTGGAACGGCGTTGTGGTCAGTCAATAAGGAATGGTAAATGAGCGGTCGTCCACTGAGGTTGTTGATTGTGATGCCTTCTTGGGTAGGCGATGCGGTGATGGCGACGCCTGCGGTTCGGCGAATTCGAGATGCGATGCCTGGGATTTTTATGGGGGCACTTTGCAGACCTGGGATTGACCAGTTGATTGGCGATGGTGAGGAATCTAATTTGTTTGATGAGGTGCATGTTTTTGTGCCTCATGGGATGATGGCGACCAAGAAGGCCGCGGCGAAGGTTCGGCCTCGGCGATATGACACAGCGATGCTGATGACCAACTCATTCTCGACGGCCCTCACGACACGGCTGGCGTTTATCCCAAGACGGATCGGGTATGACCGCGATGGACGGGGGATGTTGTTGACCGACAAGGTGGTGCCGCCGAGGAACTCAAACGGCTCTTGGAAGATGGTGCCTGCGGTGGATTACTATTGGAATCTGGCGGGACACCTTCTCGAAGAAGAACTTGTGGATTGGTCGGTGCATACGCCGGTGGATTGTGTGTCGATGCCTTTGGCGATTCCGGATGGGGTGATGATGGAGTTGCCAGTGTCGGAGGGGAATCAGAAAAAATGCGATGAGATATTGGCGGAAGCGGGGGTTGGTGATTCGGGGTTTGCGATACTCAATCCTGGTGGGAACAACGAAGCCAAGCGGTGGGCGGCGGATCGGTTTGCCCGGCTGGCGGATTGGTTGAATGATGAATATGGGTTGAAAGTACTGATCAATGGATCGCCTGCGGAATCGGAGTTGGTTGATGCCATTTGCGGATTATGCAGTTCTGATCCAGTATCGCTGCCTGCGATGGGAAACACTTTGGGGGGTTTGAAGGCACTGTGCAAGGGGGCGCGTTTGATGGTGACCAATGACACTGGGCCTCGGCATATCGCAGCGGCGATGAGGACGCCTTTGGTGAGTTTGTTTGGGCCGACGGATCCTCGATGGACGACGGTGCCGGTGGCAAAATTGAAGGATGGCGGGGACAGCGAAGTGGTGGTGGTGGCGGATCCAAGTTTGCCTGCTGAAGAATCGGCCAATGACCACCCGGAACGGTGCGGGATTGATCGGATTGAGGAATCTTGGGTGCGGGATGCGGTTGATTCGCTGATTGAGTAAATTGAATACGAAACTTGTGGGATTGATCGCCTACCCTCAGGTCATGGAGACGATTTCGATGGAAACTGGATACCCACGGCTGCCGACGGATACTGAAAATGGGTTGTTGTTGATTATTTCTGGGCCTTCAGG
>JALSHW010000082.1 GCA_026982035.1 Phycisphaerales bacterium
GTGTGGGGAGGATGTTTTCGATGCCTGTGATTTCTTCGATGACATCGCGGAAGCGGAACCAGCTTGGTGCTCCAGCGTAGGACTCGTCGCCTCGCATGACTCCTGCCCATTGCTCGCTGCTCATGGCACCGGTGCCTGAGTCGGTCAGGAGATCGATCATGACATCATCGGAGGGGATGGCAAAGAGGTTGTAGTGTGCTTTTTTGAGCGCGTTTTGTCGTTCCTGGACGGTGGTCATGCGGATGGGTTCGACGGACTTGATGCGGAAGGGTTCGATGATTGTTTTCATGGTCGAGTGTAGGGGTGGGGCGTGGTTTGGAACGATGTTGTGATGAGAAAACAGCCCGGTTTGAGCCGGGCTGTGGTGGGAGGTGGGGGGGTGAAAGGGTGTCAGTCCCAAGTATTGATGGGTTGCTCGTCGGGGCTGGTTTCTTCAGCGTCGGCTCCGCGGACCTCACCTGGGGCAAAATGATCTTGACGCCAAGATTCTGGGTAGTCTGGGTCGTCGAGGTCCATGCAGGCCTTGGTGGGGAACATGGGGCGGAAGGTGTCGCACATAACGGCGAGTTCGTCGGTCCATTTTTTTCCGATCGATGCTTCGACGGTTCCAGGGTGTGGGCCGTGGGCGAGTCCTTGAGGGTGGAGGGAAATTGATCCGGAGGAGATTCCTCGGCGCGCCTTGTAGTTGCCTTCGACATAGTACATGATTTCGTCGGAGTCGATGTTGGAGTGGTTGTAGGGCACGACGATGGCGTCTGGGTGGAAGTCGAGTGCACGCGGGCAGAAGGAGCAGATCACAAAGTTGTGCCCTTCGAAGGTTTGGTGGATTGGAGGGGGCATGTGGAGTTGGCCTGTGATGGGCGCAAAATCGTGGATGTTGAAACAGTAGGGGTAGTAGCAGCCATCCCAGCCGACGACTTCGAGCGGATGGTAGGGGTAGATGTAGGAATGGATGGTGTCGCGTGCTTTGATGCGGACCTCGAACTTGCCCTTCTCGTCGTAGGCGAGCGGGTGGTCGGCGTCTTCAAATGGGACACGGATGTCGCGTTCGCAGTATGGCGCGTGTTCGAGAAACTGCGCGGTTTTTTTAGAGATGTATCCTGGCGGTGGCGTGAAATGGCTCGCGTTGCAGGTTTCAAAGCAGATGAACTTGCCCAGTGGCATCTGGGCCTTGGTAAAGCCGCCGAACTCGTCGTTGTCCGAGCCGTCGTCGGGGCGTTCGTTAAAGACGATTTTGTAGATCACGCCTTTGGGGAGAACGATGTAGTCTTTGGCACCGAACTTGAGTGTGCCGAACATGGTGTAGACGGTGCCTGATCCGAAGTGGATGAAGAGGCATTCGTCGCCTTGGCCGTTTTTGTAGTGGTACTCCATCTGAGTTTCTGGCTGGCAGATACCCATTTCGATGTCGGCGTTGCCGTAGAGGACGACGCGGCCAGTGACGGTGTCCCCATTGGTTTTGGTGTTTTGTGTTTTGACATGCTGCATCCGAAGGGTGTCGGTTTCGACATACACCGGTTTGGTGGAGTACAGTTTTTTCCATCCGATGACTTGGGTGGGCGGGTGGATGTGGTACATCGTGCTGGTCGGTCCGACGAAGCCCTCGGTGCCGAAGACTTCTTCAGAGTAAAGGGCGCCATCGGGGCGGCGGAACTGGATGTGGCGTTTTTTGGGCAGTTTGCCCATGGACATGTAATACGGCATCGAAAGTTGACCTCGTTCTTCCCGTCCGGCATGATCCGAAATGGTCCGGCGGGAGGTGCCATGTTTGATTGGATGGGGCGGTGGGACACCTGTCCTGTACTCACTCCAGCCAATCAATGATACCAGCCAAAATCGTCGCATTGGGTATATTGAGAAGGATTGGGGGGGGGTGGTGGAATCAGGCGATGAAAACAGCTCCCGAACAAAGCGAGGTGGAGGAGATTTGTCAAGCGTGGATCACTTTTTGCCCGAAGAATATAAAACGCGACAAGGAGTCACTTTGTGCGTATAATCTGCCTTGATGCGACCGAGTACGCATCGGACCCGCGGGGACCGCCGGCGTGTACTCCAGAGAGCCAAAAGCTTTGTTTCAGAACGCCTTAAATAACAAATCAATCAACGAAACCGCAACAACGGTTCGGTTTGGGCCGTACACATCGGTTCGTGCCCTTGCTGGTGTCCATGAGTGCGACCGGCTCATCATGCTCCATGAGCGGGATCGTACGAATCATCTTTTGTATCGCTTTGACCACATGACCGATCCGGTCGCCCGTCGGCGGGCCTTTGACCGTTTCCTCAAAACCGCCCACTTGGACCACAAGCACATCTTGAAGGTCCAGCATGTTGGCTACGACGATACGGGGCGGTTGTGTGTGATTACTGATTATCCTGGGAACCAGGAGGGGTTGGTGACGCTTGAAGACCTTCTTGAAAGCCGTGGGGGGCGTATTGAGTTTCCCGAGGCCATCCATTTGATGGGACAACTGCTTGACTCATGCGTGCATGCTTTTGAACAGGGCATTGTGCATGGCCCATTTACGATGGACGAACTACTCGTCGATCGGCATGGCTGTACACTGGTTGAACTCTTTGGTTTGAATCAAGCGTTGCACAATAGATACTCGATTCCAGATGCCCGTTCAGAACAGACCCGGTCGATTATTGAGATTGGGTATCTCTTGGCGACCGGGGTTCAACATTCGGATGTTGTTTCGACAAGTGATGCGATTCGGCCATCGAAGTTTACCAAGCGAAACGGAAAGCTCTGGGACGCATGGTTTGCGATGGCGCTCGATCCGCTCGTTGGGTTTGAGACTTCCCAGCAAGCCATTGACACGATGCCGACGGACGCCGAGCAGATCATGCGATTCGTCGAACTCAAGCCGCTGGCACCTGCCAAGCCCGTCCGGAAGAAGCCCGGGGTTGTATTTAGCCGCTTCCGTCGATCAGATCAGACTCGCAAGCAGTAGGCCTTGCCTTCTACAGCCGTTGCCCTTCACCCAATGATTGATCTATTAGGATTGACGGCCTTCGATGGCCGCGATGAGACAGGTTGCGCCCAAGAGTAGCAACTCGTCAAGTTCTTCGTCGTCTTTGAGGATCGAAAGTCCGAGGCGGTAGACGAAGAGATTGAAATGCTGGCGGATTGCTGCGACGGGTTCGTCGGATCCGGTTTTGAAGAACTCGAAGCGTTGGGGGAAGAATGCGGCTGCGTCGCCGCGTCGGAGGATCGCCATGAGGAGATTTTTTTCTTTGAGCATACCGATTTCAGTACCTTCATCATCAAAGATGACCCATTCGTCTTTGAGGAAGGTTGATTTGAGTCCTTTGCGTCGCAGTGATCCCAGGTGGGTGCCGTCGGGCATGGTGATGTCGTAGGTCGCGCCGAAGTCGATGATCGAGCGGGCGGCGAGGGTCAGGAGTGGTTCGGACATGGACTCATCGGTGTAGAGGCGGATGTCTTCTTTGAGTTTGAATGCTTTTTGTTTGCAGTATCCGACCAGTGATCCATTCTCATCGTAGATATGAAAGGCGGCTCCGAAGATTTTGAGAATTTTTCGGCGGATGGTGTACTGCTCGCCTGGTTTGGCTTTGATGGGCATGGTGGATTCCAGATTCTGAGGGTGGGTGAGTCAAGAGTGTACGAAAAAAACCGGGTCAAGGCGACCCGGCTTTGGAGAGTTTTGGTTGATACCAGATTATTCGGCTTCGCCGACCTGCCAGCGAGTGAAGGAGCAGAGGGAGCATCCTGAGCCGACGAGGTCTTTGACCTTCTTGGAGGAGTCCATGACGAAGTCCTGTTCGAGGAGTGCGACTTCTTCAAAGAACTTTCGCATGCCGCCTTCGACGATTTTTTCAGCGATGGATTCGGGTTTGCCCGAATCCATCGCTTGTTGGATGCGGAACTTCTTTTCTTTATCGACGAGTTCTGATGGGATGTCTTCGGAGCTGAGACCAAGCGGGCGAGGCATGGCTGCGGCGACATGCATCGCGATTTGGCGGATGGTTTCGTCGGCCAGTTCACCTTGGGCTTGGATAAGCACGCCAGTTTTGCCATCGTGGTGGATGTATTGGCCATAGATGGTGGAGCCAGCATCGCCGGTGAGGCGTTCGATGCGACCAATGGAGATGTTTTCTCCGGTGGTGATGCGAAGGTTGTCGATGATCGCGTTCATGTCGGCGGTTGGTTCGGGTGAATCTGCAGCCAGTGCGAGTTTGGCAAGTTCATCGGTGGCGTTGATGAAGTTTTCGTTCTTGGCGGTGAAGTCCGTCTCGGCTTTGAGCTCGACGATCGCCGCGTTGTCTCCATCGACGGCGATGCCGATGCGGCCTTCGCCTGCGATGCGGTCGGTGCGGGTTTCCATTTT
>JALSHW010000083.1 GCA_026982035.1 Phycisphaerales bacterium
CCCCACCTCAGTCCGAATATTGAGCCCCGTCACCTCAACCCCCAAAACCCCGGCCTGCTCAACCATCCCGGATTCAGGATTCAACCGCGTCAATGACATCGCATTGGACTCAAACATCGCCATCGCACCAGCAAACTGCGGATCAAGCCGAGCATCAGTCCCCTCATGATCCTTGGCCGTCGGCTCATCAATCGGCTTCCACCAAATCGTGTCCGCATAGTTGGTCACCCGGTCATAACTCACCGGATCAATCCCCTTGATCGTGATCAACTCAATCCGATCATCAGGCAACTGGATCAACCCAAAGGTCTCAATAATCGGCGTCGCCCCGAGAATCATCTCGTCCTCTTCAAGCATCACCATCAAATCTTCATAGTGTGCAAACCCAACATTGGGCCAAGAAATCGTCACATCCCCAATCAACGACCGCCCAGAGTTCACCAGCGTCTTCAAAAAACCGCCCATCACCGACCAAGTAATCAAAATCGTCGCCACCGACAGCATCACCGCCAGCATCGCCAAAATCGGCATCAACTTGCTCGTCAAATATTTTTTGGTCAGCAGGGCTTGGTACACAAAGCCAGTGTAGCCGCGTCACTTCCCCAACATCGCCTCTCAAACCCCCCGATCCAACAACCGATACTGCACCGCCTCGCCAATATGCTCAGGCATCACCTCCAAACTCCCCGACACATCCGCAATCGTCCGCGCCACCCGCCGAACCTTGTCATACCCCCGCGCACTGAGCCCCAACTGCGTCATCGCCTGCTCAAGCAATATCCGCGCCGGCTCACTCAACTGCAACATCTCATCAAGCTGCACCCCCCGCAACTGCGAATTGACCAGCGTCCCCTGTCGATCATGCATCAGCGACCGAGCATCAAGCACCTGCTTGCGCATCATCCCCGTCGTCGATCCCGTCGCCTTCTTGCTCAACTCAGACCACGCCACCGCCGGCGCCTCCACATGCAAATCAATCCGATCCATCAAAGGCCCAGAAATCCGCGACAAATACCGCGACATCTCCCGCTGCCCAGCCTCCCCAGCAGACACATCCCCACCCGAAGTCGGATTCATCGCCGCCACCAGCATAAACGACGCCGGGAACTGCACCGATCCATGGGCCCGAGCAATCGTCACCACCCGATCCTCCAATGGCTGCCGCATCGTCTCCAGCACCCGCTTGGAAAACTCAGGCAACTCATCCAAAAACAACACCCCATGATGCGCCAGCGAAATCTCCCCCGCCCGAGGCACAATCCCCCCGCCCACAATCGCCGGACTGCTGGCCGTATGGTGAGGCATCCGCACCGGACGGCTCGTAATCAACCCCGTCTCAGAATCAAGCAACCCTGACGAAGAATAAATCCGCGTCACCTCCACCGCCTCCTCAGCAGACAAAGGCGGCAATATCCCAGGCAACGCCTTGGCCATCATCGTCTTGCCCGTCCCAGCAGGACCCAGCATCACAATATTGTGCTGCCCCGCCGCCGCAATCACCAACGCCCGCTTGACCGACTCCTGCCCCTTGATCTCACCAAAATCTACCGAAGCCGTCGAACCCTCCAGCATCGACGCCACATCCACCGGCGCCGTCGGCTCAAGTTCCAATCCACCATTGAACAACCCAACCACCTGCGCCAAAGACGACACCCCAAACACCCGCACCCCATCGACCACCGCCGCCTCGGGCGCATTGACATCAGGCACAATCACCGCATCGAGCCCCAACGACCGCGCAAGTGCCGCCATCGCAATCACCCCCCGAATCGGACGAACCCGACCATCCAACGCCAACTCCCCAGCAATCAACACCGACCGAGGATCAAGCCCAAACAACTCCTCAGAAGATTCCCCAGCCCCACCTTTCCAACACTCACCCCCGCCACCTATCCCCACAGCCATCCCCACAGGCATCCGCGGCTGAATCACCCCCTGAGCAATCAACATCCCCACCGCCATCGGCAAGTCATACGCAGGCCCCTCCTTCCGAACATGAGCCGGAGCAAGGTTGATCAGCGTCCGCCCCCGAGGCATCGGATACCCAGAGTTCCCCATCGCCGACCGAACCCGTTCAATCGACTCCCGAACCGCCGCATCAGGCAGCCCCACCACCGTCTCCTTCTGAAGCTGCGTGTCATCCAGATCAATCTCGATCTCACAAACCTGGGCATCAATCCCAGACAATATAAAGCTGCGAAGTTTGGGTACCATACGCGCATACTACCAAACACAACCCGCACTGTCAAGCGGTTTGTTCGGATTTTGCTAGAGCCGTAAACATCCCGAAATCAGCCCCAATTGACCACCAGAGCAATCTCAGTCAAAGCATATTGCCCGGGTGCCCCGCTGGTGGGCTTTGCCACCTGCGGGTCTTCAAACGGGTAATGGGTAATGCTACGAATTACCTTGGTTTGCTCTAGGCGGCCGACACAGCCCCGATTTGCCCATTCATCGTCGGAATCATCGAAGCGATCGCCTTGATGACTTCCTGCCGCGAGCTCGACATCCGGGCCAAATCCAGCCGCTCGATCAATTCATCCATCGAGTCCATAAACCACGCGGAGTCTTCATTGAATCGAGCGATCCCAGGATGGGCCGTCACAGCCAACTCTTCAGCGTCATAACTCAACTGCTCATGCAACTTCTCACCCGGACGCGACCCACTCAGCACAATCGAAACCTGCTCAGGCGACTGCGTCCCATTGGGCACCCCAATCACAGGCACATACCCACACGCCCGCACAAACCGCTGCGCCAGCGTAAAGATATGAATCGGCTCACCCATATCCAACACAAACACCTCCCCACCCCCCCCCCCCAAAGCAGTCTTTCCGCTCATCGAACCCGCCTGCAAAACAAGCGTCGCCGCCTCTGGAATCGTCATAAAATACCGCGTCATCCGTTCATCCGTCACCGTAATAGGCCGACCCGCCGAAATCTGATCCCCCCAAATCTCAAGCACGCTGCACGCCGAACCCAACACATTCCCAAACCGCACCATACTCAGTTTGGTCTCACTGCCAGACACCGATGCAACCTGAGCCGCCAGCGACTGGGTGTACATCTCCGCAATCCGCTTGGTCGCCCCCATCACATTGACCGGATTGACCGCCTTGTCTGATGAAATCAGCACAAACCGATCCACCCCCGTCGCCACGCACGCATCAGCGATCGACTTGGTTCCAAACACATTATTCGTCACCGCATGGGCCGGATGATCTTCCATCAAAGGCACATGCTTATGGGCCGCCGCATGAAGCACCACCTCAGGCCCCCACCGTTCCAAATGCGAAAGCGTCGCCGACGCATCCACCACATCATGCAAAATCGCCACCCGTTCAATCTCCGGATGAATTTCCTTGAGCCACCGATCCACCCCAAACAACGCATTTTCGGCCCGCTCCATCAACACAATCCGCGCTGGCGAAAAACTTGCAATCTGCTTGACCAACTCCGACCCAATCGACCCCCCCGCCCCCGTCACCAGCACACATCTATCCGTAATATTCTCGCCAACAAGTGTCCTGTCAATACTGTGTGCTTGTCGGCCAACAAGTTTCCCCAAATCAATCTTCGTCGAAGGCAGCGACACACTCGCGCCGCTCGATACCACCGGCGCACTGTTGAGCAACTCATCCATCGGCGTCACAAACCGCTCAACCACCCCCGACCGTTGCAATTCCATACTGATCCCCCGCCACTGATCCCGATACGCCGCAGGCAGCGACACAATCGCCTGCCCAACCCCCGCCGCGCTGCACACCTGCCCAATCGCCTCAATCGGCCCCAACACCGCCAACCCATTGACTTGGCGGATTCCCGGATCAGCATCAAGCAAAACCACCCCAACCAACTCCGGAGGGTCAGCAACCATCCCCACCTGTCTCGATAATAAATCCGCGCTCTCAGGTGTTCCGATGATCAAGGTTCGTGTACTCATACCTCCTCCATCGACCAAACCCCCCTCTCAATCCCTCTTTTCCCACCCATTGCCCCCCGCTCATTGCCCATTGCCCCTCTTCTCTGGTATGCTCAGTACATGATCACCCGCCTCACCGCAACCCTCGAATCCATCACCCGCGACTCCATCCCCATCGCCACCCTCCTCCCAACCCCCCAAATCGCCATCGAAGCCCTCATCCCCACCTACCTCGCCGACACCCTCGAACCCAAAATCAACACCACCATCACCCTCCACACCAAAACCCTCCTCGAAGCCCAAGGCCAAGGCACCAGCTTCATCCCACGCCTCATCGGATTCGGATCCGCCGACGAACGAGCCTTCTTCGAAACCTTCACCTCCGTCAA
>JALSHW010000084.1 GCA_026982035.1 Phycisphaerales bacterium
GCGGCGTGTCATGATGAGCCGAGCCATGACTATGACCCGTATGAGGGTTGGGTGGGTTCGATGATGGCTCAGGCGGCGCGTGATCCGTTGTTTCATGCGGCGATGACGATTGCCGAGCAGGATGTTGCTTTTGTGGGTGATTTGTGTTTGCGGTGTCATACGCCTGCTGGGTGGTTGGCTGGTCGGTCTGAGCCGACGGATGGTTCGGCGTTGATTTCGACGGATTTCCAGGGGGTGTCGTGTAATTTTTGTCATCGGATGGTGGATCCGGTGTACAAGGTGGGCGTGAGTCCGCTTGCTGATCTTGAGGTGTTGGATGGTGTTGATGGGATCAATCCTGGGGTTGATGAGACGACGCCGAATCCGCATTCTGGTTCGTATGTGGTGGATTTCTTTGATCGTCGTCGGGGGCCTTTTGATCTTGGGGACGATTTTTTCTATCATGCGTGGGAGTTGTCGCCGTTCCATCGGGATTCGGCGATGTGTGCGACTTGTCATGATGTGTCCAACCCGGTGTATTCTGCTCAGCCCGATGGGACTTATGTGCTCAATGCGCTTGGAACGCCTCATGAGACCTTTGATAAGTATGACATGTTCCCGGTTGAGCGGACTTATTCTGAATGGTTGGAGAGTGATTTTGCGGTTGCTCCGATTGATATGGACGGGCGATTTGGGGGGGATAATGCTTTTGTGTCGACTTGTCAGGATTGTCATATGCCTGATCGGAATGCCAATGCGTGCCGGATTGATCCGACGAATCGGCCTGACATGCCTCAACATGCGTTCAATGGTGGGAATAACTGGGTGATCAATGCGGTGCGTTCGTTGTATCCTGATTCGGAGACTGGGTTGACGGCGAGTTTGGCGAGCGATTCGATTGCTCGGGCTGAGGAGATGTTGGTCAATGCGTCGGACATGACGCTGAGTGATTCTGGATCAACGCTGACGGTTCGGGTGACCAATCAGACGGGGCACAAGCTTCCGACGGGGTATCCTGAGGGTCGGCGGATGTGGATCAATGTTCGGTTCTTGGATGCTGCTGGTGTGTTGGTGGCTGAGCGTGGTGCTTATGACAGTGTGACGGCGGAGCTGAGTACCGGCGATACCAAGGTGTATGAAGGGAAACTGGGTGTTGATGCGGCGGTGGCTGCGGCCACTGGGATTCCTGAGGGCGAAGGGTTCCATTTTGCGGCCAACAATGTGTGGCTCAAGGATAATCGGATTCCGCCTCGCGGGTTTACCAATGCGGGGTTTGAAGCGGTTCAGGCGGCTCCGGTGGGGTATTCGTATATGGATGGGCAGTATTGGGATGACACGGAGTATGCGATTCCTGCTGGTGCAGTTGAGGCCGAGGTCCGGGTGTATTTCCAACTGGTGAGCAAAGAGTATATTGAGTTCCTTCGTGATCAGAATGATCAGACGGGTGTTGATCCGTTGAATCCCAGTACTGGCGAGATTGCCTACGAGCAATGGGAACTCCATGGCAAGAGCCCGATTGTGGAGATGGATTTTGATACCATCAAGTTTACGGGTGGATGTCCAGCGGACTTTACAGGCGATGGGCTGCTTGATTTCTCTGATGTGACGGCGTTCCTGATTGCGTATGGAAACCAAGACCCCAGTGCTGATTTGACCAATGACGCGCTGTGGAACTTCTTTGATGTTTCGGAGTTCTTGAATCTGTACGGGCAGGGTTGCCCATAACGGTTGATAACCATGCGGGCTCTACCGGGTCCGTGTGTTTCTTTGGTTGATTGTTCGATGCCCGTGTTGTGTGGGCGGGCGATCGGCTGACATTCTGGAGGCCGATATGTTTGGAAGGTCAACCAACGGGACTGTTTTGTCATCTGCTGCATCTGCTGCATGTGCTGCTCAATGTCTATCTGTTTTGGCAATGGTCAGCGGGTTGGCTGTTGCTGGGCCGGTGCAGTGGAAGGACAGTGGGAATCCGGCGTTGCAGAATGCTCGGCTTAGCCAGGGGTCATCGCATGTTGTGCTTGGTGCTGCGGCGTCGAAGAACAAGAATAAGGATCATGGTGGATATATTCTTGTGAAGTTGGCTGAGACTCCTGATCGGACGGTTCGGCGGTTGCTCAAGGATGATGGGCTTGAGTTGCTCAGTCCGGTGGGTCAAGAGACTTACTTTGCGCGCGTTGCAGTTGATGCTGATACGGTGGCTCTTGCGGGTCGAGTGGTGGATGCTGGGGAGATTTCGACGCATCATAAGTTGCATCCGTTGGTGGGTGCTGGGACGATGCCGTCGTGGGCGGTGGTTGGGGATGTGACGCGGGCGGTGAATCTTGATGATGGGCTCAGTCGGGTTGGGGATGGTTCGATGGTGGCGGCGTATGTGATGTTGCAGCGGGATGTGGATGCTTCGTCGGCTGAGGTTGGTGCGTTGATTGGGTCGTATGGCGGGACGGTGCGGTCGGTGGTGATGTCGATGAATACGGTGGTGGTGGAGATGCCTTATGGGCGGCTCAAGCGGTTGGCTTCTGATGGTCGTGTGCAGTGGATTGAGCCGCCGCTTCCGCCGCTTGAGGGGACCAATGCGTCGAATCGGGCGTTGACGCAGGTTAATACGGCTCAGTCGGCGCCGTATTCGTTGGACGGGACTGGGGTGACGGTGTTGGTGTATGACGGTGGGGCGATTCGCGCGACGCACAATGATTTTTCTGGTCGGGCGACGAATATTGATTCGACGCCTGTGAGTTTTCATGCGACGCATGTGGCCGGGACGATTGGTGGGGATGGAAGCACGAGTTTGAATAATCGTGGGATGGCGCCGGGTGTGAATATTTTGGGTGCGGGCTTTGAGGTGGCTGGCGATTTGTCGGCTGGTTTTTTGTATACGGATCCGGGTGATTTTGAGGCCGACTATTCGCTGGCGATGTCGCTTGGTGCGTCGATTTCGAATAATTCGATTGGGTCCAATGTGGCTCAGAATGGGTATTCGTGTGCGTGGCAGGGGGACTATGGGATCATGGCGGGGCTGATTGACAATGTGATTCGTGGATCGCTTGGGGATCAGATTATTATTTTCTGGGCTGCGGGCAATGAGCGAGGCAACGGGCGGTGCGGGACCAACTACAACACCACGGCTCCTCCTGGAAACAACAAGAATGCAATCACCATTGGGGCGGTTAATTCCAACGACGATTCGATGACTGATTTTTCGAGTTGGGGGCCTTCGGATGACGGTCGGATTCGGCCTGTGGTTTCGGCGCCGGGTTGTCAGGGTGGGGGCGATGGGGGTGTGACTTCGACGGGTGATGGGTCAGATACGGATTACATTACGCTGTGCGGGACTTCGATGGCGGCGCCGACGGCGGCGGGGATCGGGGCGTTGATTTTGCAGGATTTTCGAGTCCAGCATCCAGCGTGGGGCGATCCGTCGAATCAGTTGATGAAGGTGATTTTGATTGAGGGGGCGACGGATATTCTCAATGTTGGGCCTGACTATCAGAGTGGGTATGGGTCGATTCGTGCGGTGGACAGTATTGATTTTGTGCGTGGTGGAAATTTTCGGGAGGAGTCGGTGGATCAGGGTGGATCGTCGAGCTTTACGGTCGATGTGAATCCGGGTGATTCTGTTTTTCGGGTGACGATTGCGTGGGATGATCCGGCTGGGGCTCCCAATGTGTCGCCTGCGTTGGTCAATGATCTTGATCTGGTGGTGATTGATCCCAATGGCGATCGGCATTATCCGTGGACGCTCAACCCGGCGAGCCCCAGTGCGGCGGCGGTGCGGACTCAGGAGGATCATCTCAACAACATTGAGCAGGTGATGGTTGAGAATCCGATGGCTGGGGTGTGGCAGGTGCAGGTGGTGGGGACTTCGGTGACGGATGGGCCTCAGTCTTTTGCGTTGGCTTCGTCGCTTGATTTGGGGGATGGATTGTTGTCGGTGTCGCTGACTGAACTTGCGCCGGCGTATGTGCTGCCCGGGGTTCCGTTGGATGTGACGGCGTTGGTCAATGAGGGGATTGATACGGTTGTTCCTGGTTCGGTGGAGCTCAACTATCGGTATTCTGTAGGCGGATTTACGGCTGTGTTGATGAATGACAATTTGGATGGGTCTTACTCTGGAACGATTCCTGGGGCATCGTGTGGGGATGTTGTGGAGTATTACATTTCTGCCAATGGGCAGATTGCTGGGTTGATGTTTTCGCCGCCGTCTGGGGCCAGTGGTCCGGCGCGTTCGGAGGTTGGGGAGGTCAAGTTGGTGTTCTCTGATGATTTTGAGAGTGACAATGGCTGGACGGTGTTGGGGGATGCAAGCGATGGGGGGTGGACTCGGGGG
>JALSHW010000085.1 GCA_026982035.1 Phycisphaerales bacterium
CCCCAACAACCAGAGGGCTCCGAGCAAATCCCCAGCCCATCAGACGATCAGATCGACCAACAGGACAATCAACAGCCCAGCCCCCATGGCAACGACCAAACACTCCCAAACCAATCCACCGAGACACCATCGGACATGCAGGAGTATGTCCCCGTCCAAGCCGCCGAGGAAAACGCCCAGCCCGATGATTCGTCCAACCCACTAGGCAAATGGTACAACCCCGATCAAGACCGACCAAACCCAACCGGCCAATCAACTCAATCAACCAACACCGCCCAGCGATTCCGCCAAGCCGCCAAGCAAGCCCGCGAGCAGGTCGATGACCGCCGCGTTCCGCGAAGATACCGCGATGTGATCAGCAAATATTTCAAGCAACTCGATGAACGAGCATCCAACATCGCCCCATCAACCGCCCCGTCAACCGCCCCATCAAGCGATGGCACTGATGCACCAAATCCCAAGCCCAAGACCGACAACACCACCCCATGAACTTCCTCCTCGATCAACCCATCTGGATGTTCGTCATGGCCTTGGGTGTCCTGTGTTCACTCATCGGCTGGCGGTTGTTGCGCGGGCTCCCAACCTCACGCCGATTGGTCGTCGTCGGGGCACGCTTTGCATCCTTCACCGCTCTTGCACTGGCACTGGCAGGACTCCAAAAAGTCACCCCCGTCGATCGAGTGACGCTCATCGCCGTCGTCGACACCTCCGGCTCCATCGCCGGCTACGCCAACCTCGGCACCGACGACAACGGGCTCCCCATCGACATCACCACCGCCGCCCATGACTTTCTGCTGCGGGGAACCCAATCGCTCCAAGACGATGACCGTCTGGCCATCGTGGCTTTCGATGCCCAAGCGTCCGTCGTCGTCCCCCCAAGTCCGATCGGCGCCTTGACCGACGCCTCATTTGATCGTCCACCCGTCGATGGCACCAACATCGCCGCAGCCCTGACCCGTGCTCAGTCGCTCATCGCTTCAGATTCAAAAGGGCGAATCGTCCTCATCTCCGACGGCGTCTCAACCACCGGCTCGCTCGACCAACTCATCCTCACCGCTCCCATTGATGTCGTCCCCATCGAATACCAAGTGACCCGCGAAGTCCTGATCCAGTCCGTCGAAATCCCCGCCCGCGTTGCCAAGAACTCCATGATGCCCGTCCGCATCACCCTCCGATCCACAGGCCCAGCCAACGGCTCACTCAAACTCATCGTCGACGGACAAACCATCAACCTCACTCCAGATAGTCCACAAGGCGGACTTCCCCTGGCCCTCAGCGGCGGTGTCGAACCCATCTCCATCAGCGTCCCAATCGGCAGCGGCCGAGTCCACCGCGTCCGAGCCATCTGGGAACCTCAGCGCAACACCGACGGCACACCCATCGCCGACACCAATCTCCTCAACAACGAATCCACCGCCCTAACCCTCGCCAGTGATCATGGCCGAGCAATGATCGTCACCACCAACCAAACCACCGAAGCGGCCGCACTCATCTCCACGCTCACCGCAGCCGACTGGACCATCGACACCATCACCCCCGCCGAAGTCCCCACCAACCTGCTCGGGCTCGAACCCTACGACCTGATCATCCTCATCAACACCCCCCGCGACGCCCTGATGCCAGGCATCGAATCAGCACTCGATACCTATGTCCGAACCCTCGGCGGCGGCCTGTTCTTCATCGGTGGCTACGAAGCCCTCGGCGCCGGCGGCTGGAATGCAACGCTCATGAATCCAGACGACCCAGAGCATGGCATCATCGCCAACCTCCTGCCCGTCGATCTTGAAATCCCCGACGATGTCGTCACCACCCACGCCGCGGTCGTCCTGGTGCTCGATTCCTCCGGCTCCATGCAACGCCCTGTCATGGGCTCGTCTCGATCCCAGCAATCAGTGGCCAACAACTCGGCCGCCAGCGCGATCGAAGTGCTCGATCCAACCGACATGGTCGGGGTCGTCTCCTTTGCCAACTCACCCCGGCTCGTCGTGCCCATCACCAAGAACGATGATCCAGAACGCATCCAACGCCGAATCCGCTCCATCACCTCAGGCGGAGGCACCAACCTGGCTCCAGCACTGGGCATGGCCGGCGAGCAACTCCTGAGCATCGAATCCAAAACCAAACACATCGTCGTCCTCTCCGATGGCGAATCCCAGAACCCCGAAGGCCTCCCCGCACTTGCCCAAAAACTCGGCGACCAAGGCATCAAAATCTCCACCATCACCATCGGCGATGAGGCCGACGAAACCACCATGCGATTGATCGCCAGCAACAGTGGGGGGGTGTACTACCGAGTCGTCAACCCATCGGTGCTTCCAAGAATTTTCCTCAAAGCCGTGCGTGTGCTTCGCCGTCCGATGGTGCGTGAGGGCGTGGTTTCTCCAATCGTTGTCGATCCATCTTCGCCCATGCTCACCGACAGCCAATCCCTGGCTCTCCCAAATTTCACAGGCCTGGTACTCACCGAGTTCAAATCCGACGATCCCCGTGTCATGGTCCCCATCGTCAGCGATCAAGGCGAACCCATCCTGGCCGGTCATCAGATCGAACTGGGACGGGTCGGTGTCTTTACCAGCGATGTTTCGAGTTGGAGTCGAGATTGGACACAAACCGATTCGTTCGATCGTTTCTGGACGCACCTTGCCCAATGGGCCGGACGGGCCAAAGACCCAGGCCTCGGCGAGTTGTCCATCGACCAATCCACCAACACCGACGGGCTCACCATCAACTACACCGCCATCGACGACGCCGGCGTCCCCATCGATGGCCTGAGTGTCGAATCCAAAATATTCACCGATGGCTCAACCCAATCCATCAACCTCATCCAGATCGGCCCTGGTCAATACAGCGCGAAAATCAACTCCATCCCCTCAGGCGATCATGTCATCGTCGCCACCCCAACCCCCCAAAGACGCAACGGCCAGCCCATCGGCCCAACCATCCGCCCAACCATCGGCGCGGTGCACATCGACGACCAAACCGAGTTCGATACGCTCAAATCCAACAGGGAAGCCCTCGAATCCATCGCAACCCGCTCAGGCGGACGGGTCCTGTCCTTGACCGAATCGACCGACCTCTTCACCCGCGACGGGCTCGCTGAAAGCTCCAGCTACGAATCCATGTGGCGAAAAATGCTCATCCTCGGCTTCATCCTCTTCCTCATCGACCTCGGCGCCCGCCGAGTCGCCTGGGATCGCTGGCTCGCCCAGGCCGCCGCCGAAACCCTCGCCGTATCAAGAGCCATCCGAGCCGATCAGATCGCGGTACTCGCCGAGCGCACCAAGCACACCGAGCCAAGTATCCACATCGAACCTACGCCCGTCCGTAGGCAATACCATCCACCAATAAACTCAACCAAAGAAACCGACGACGCCGAGATCGAAGAACTCAGTTCATTGATGGCCGCCAAAAAAAGAGCCCGCGAGCGCATGGATGAATCATGATTCGACCAGTGTTTATTCGACCAGTGTTCCATTCAAAGTCAGTTTATCAGCCCCGGTAATCTTGGCCCGCACAATCTTCCCGATGTATTCACTCGGCGGCTTGACCCCGTTCCCCCCCAATGTTGGCACATCAAAGAACACAATCAAATCCCCATCGGTCCGTCCAGACATCTGAACACTCTTCCCCTGAATCTCCGGCTCAAGCACCGCGATTTGCTCCTGAGGCCTTGCCCCGCCGATCGTAATCCCAACCATCCCCGATCCCGGCTTGACATCCGTGCCCCGCTTCTTGTGTTCATGCCGACTCAGCCCCTCAACAAAGATATCAAACTCCCCACCAACCTGCTCCTGAGCGATCGAATCCGAAATCTCCGTCTGCAACTCAAGCAACTCATTGTTCCGCTGGCGTTTGATCACATCGGCAATATCATCGGGAATCTTGTCATACGAAACCGTCCCAGGCCTCGGCGAATATTTGAAAATATAACAATTCTTGTACCGACTCCGAAGAAGCAACTCTTTGGTCATCTCATGATCTTCATCCGTCTCCGTCGGGAACCCAACAATAATGTCCCCCCCAAGCATCAACGGCCGACCAATCTCCGGCTGATGCAAATACGCATTACACCGAGCAATAAACTCATCATACTCCTCAATCGAATGCCCACGATTCATCATCTTGAGCATCCGATTCGACCCCGTCTGAGCCGGCACATGAATAAACCGGCAGATCCGAGGACAATCCCGGATCACCTGCAACACATCATCGCCAAAGTCACGCGGATAGCTCGTCAAAAACCGCAGCCGCTGAACCGCAGGCACCTCTTCATGAATCCGATACAACAGATCCGCAAAG
>JALSHW010000086.1 GCA_026982035.1 Phycisphaerales bacterium
GGCGGCCCAGCGGTATCGGCAGATGGTGCCCGGATCGAAGGTCCGCTACATCACCGGCGAAGCGTTTACCAACTCGTTTATCCACGCGATTCGCACCAAAACGGTGGATGTGTTTGAGAAGAAATTTAAGGGGCTCGATGTGCTGTGCCTGGATGATGTGCATCTGGTGGCGGGCAAAGAAAGCACACAAAACGAGCTTTTGCAGATTTTCAACACGCTTTCTCTGGGTGGTGCCAAGGTGATCTTGGCTTCGGATGCTCCACCCAACGAAATCGCTCGACTCAATACTGGGTTGGCGTCACGGTTCAATGGGGGGGTGGTTGCTCGGATTGATACGCCTGATCGGGATTTGGGTCTGCGGATTGCTCGGCAGATCTGTCTGGTGCGGGGGATGTTGATTGATGATGCTGGGCTTGGGGCGATTCTGGATCGGACGGGTATTGGATCGGGGGCATCGGTCAGGGAACTTGAAGGGGCGATTGTGCAGGTTCAAGCCGTGGCTCGGCTGTTGGACCAGGATCAGAACGGCGCCCCGACGCTCACGAGTATTCATCGGGCGTTGCAGCTTCGGCATGGGTCTGGGCAATCGGCCAAGTCCAAGGGGCCTATCCCGATTGAACTGATTTGCCGGGTGGTGACTGAGCATCTTGGGGTGACTCGTCAGGATTTGGCGAGTCGGGGTCGGCATCGGACGGTGGTTTTGGCGCGTGAGTTGGTGGTGCATTTGTGCCGAGAGTTGACGACCAACAGTTTCCCGGAAATTGCCCATGCCATTGGGCGACCGAACCATTCGACGGTGATCACGGCCGCCAAGCGGATTCGGGGACGGATCGAGAAACTGGAGTTGTGTGTACAGATGGGGCCAGAATCGGGGGTGACGGTCAAGGGATTGGCTGAGGAACTCTGTGAGCGGGTGAAGATGACGCATCGCCAGCAGACTGGCTGATGGGCTGGCTGATAGGCGGGCTGATGGACGGGCTGGCTGATGGACTGATGAGTCTCTATTTGAGAAAGTGTCAATTTGTGGTGATTTCTTTGGGATTGGAGGGGGTAGGGGGTTGTGCTTGGAGGGGGTTTGAGCCGACAATCTGGGGATATGACGCATAAAGAAATCCCACTGAGTCGTCCCAATATTTCTCGTCATGAGGAAGAGTTGGTTTTGAAGGTCTTGCGATCGGGTCGATTGTCGATCGGGCCGATGGTTGAGCGGTTTGAGGAGATGGTGGCGCATCGGTGCGGGGTTCGGCATGCGGTGGCGTGTTCGTCGGGGACGGCGGGGCTGCACATGACGATGGTGGCGTTGGGGATTGGACCTGGGGACGAGGTGGTGACGACGCCTTTTTCGTTTATTGCGTCGTCGAATGTGATTCTGTATGTTGGTGCCAAGCCGGTGTTTGTGGATATTTGTCCGCGGAGTTTGAATGCCGACCCAGCATTGATCGAAAAGGCGATTACGCCCAAGACCAAGGCGATATTGGCGGTCGAAGCATTTGGGAATCCTGAGCATATGGACGCCTATGCCCGAATCGCCGCCAAGCATGAGATTCCGTTGATTGAGGACTGTTGCGAGGCGTTGGGCGCCAAATACAAGGGGATTTCGGCAGGAGCGTTTGGACGGGCGGGGGTGTTTGGGTTTTATCCCAATAAGCAGATCACGACGGGCGAGGGGGGGATGATCGTGACGGATGATGAGCGGCTGGCGGATTTGTGCCGATCGCTTCGGAATCATGGTCGAGCGGTCCAAGGACGGGGATCGGTTGATGGTGGGTCGTCGTCGGGGAGTTGGTTGCATCATGAGCGATTGGGGTTCAACTATCGGATGTCAGAAATCGCGGCGGCTTTGGGTGTTGCCCAGATGGAACGGCTCGATGAGATTCTGAGGGCACGGTCTGAGACGGCTGAGATGTATATTGAGCGGATGGCGGGGTTGAGCGAGTTGATTCTGCCGACGGTGCCTGATGACACGATGATGAGCTGGTTTGTGTTTGTCGCCCGGCTTTCGACCGAATACACCCGTGAGGAACGGGATCGGGTGATCCAGGGCTTGCGGATGCATGACATTGGATCGAGTGACTACTTTCCGTGTATCCATCTTCAGCCAATTTATCAGCAGGCCTTTGGGTATCGAGAAGGGGCGTATCCGATTGCTGAGTCGGTGAGTGGGCGGACGCTGGCGTTGCCATTTTATGGGTGGATGACGAGCCGGGAGGTTGATTTGGTGGTTCAGACGCTTGAGGTGATGATTTCGCGTGAGAATCTTTCTCGGCGGGTGTGATCTGAATTGTCGAGTTTGGAATGATTTCATATACAGCCACCGCCCGTGGTGACGGGCGGTGGTGTGTGGGTTGATTTGATTTTTGATTCTTGGATTTCTGAGCAGCCGTTTATGGACAGCCGGCACCAAATGCTGCCAGAAATTCGGAAACATCTAGGAAGTTAAACGAACCGTCATTGTTAAAGTCGGCGATGGGGTCTTGGTTTCCAAAGAGTGCCAGGAACTCTGAAACATCGAGGAAATTGAGGGAGCCGTCGTCAGTGAGATCGGCTGGGCAATCGAAGCAACCGAGGTCGTAGATGTACGCGGTCCCAAAGCCCTGCTTGCCTTTGACACTGCCAAACACTGATCCGACGATGGCGGTGTCATTACTGACGGCGATTGAGTATCCGAACCAGTCTCGTATTCCGCTACCAACGGTGGGAACGAGCTTTGATTGCTGAGACCAGATTCCTTCGCTGCGTGTAAAGACATAGGCCGAGCCCGAATCAAGGGCAACATCGTCGTCGTAGACTGATGAGGCCACGACGGTGTTGGTACTGATGCCGACTCTGACTCCAAACAGGTCGCCCTCAACTCCGTCGTCAGGGAGCAGTTTTGCTTGTTCGGTCCATGAACCTTCATTGAGTGTGAAGACATATGCCGCCCCAGCGTTGTTTCCGTTGTCGTTGTGGCCGTAGGCGCCGACCACGGCGGTGTCGTAGGAAATGGATACGGAGCCGCCGAAGTAGTTTTCCGCGGCCCCATCAGAGGGAAGGAGTTTGGAATGTTGGGTCCATACACCACCGCTGCGTGTGAAGATATAGGCAGATCCTGAGTTGTTTCCCAAGTCGTCATCTGAATCTGATCCGATGAGGGCGGTGTCGCCATGGATTGAAACGGATTCTCCGAAGTAGTTCAATGCTGCACCATCGTCGGGCAAGATTCTTGCTTGCTGTGACCAGAGCCCTTCGGTTCGTGTAAAGACATAGGCGACTCCGGATGCAAATCCGTTGGGTTGGTTGTTTCTGTAGTTTGGGGCTGCAATAAGAGCGGTATCACTGTCGATAGATACTGCATGACCGAACTGGTCGCTTTCTGATGCGTCATCGGAAACAAGTTTGGCTTGTTGGGTCCACACGCCTTCAACTTGTGTGAAGATGTACGCTGATCCTGAATCTGTACCATTATCATCGTCTTTACTGGCTCCTACGAGGGCGGTGTCGCCGTTGATGGAGACTGATGAGCCGAATCGATCCCCTAATTCTCCATCGTCGGGGATGAGCTTTGCTTGCTCGACCCAGACTCCGTCTGATCGTATGAAGATGTATGCTGATCCACCATTGTCATCTCCGGGTCTTCCGACGATGGCCATGTTGTTGTCGATGGCGACAGAGCTGCCAAAGGCCGAGAATCGGGATCCGTCGGATGCCAAGAGTACGGGCATCTCGGTTGAATCACATTCTTGGGCCATTGCTGGAAGCGTCATCCCGACACTCATCATTGCTGCCAATACACTGATTGCTCTGCCTTTGATTTTTTTGATCTGTTGCTGCTTGTTCGGTTGAACACAATCGGCGGTCATCATCAGATTCTCCTTGTTGGTCTTGTGGAGCAAACCTGTCATTTGGCTTGCTCAACAAGACAACTGGTACAAATGAGTCCCATAACATCTGCGGACTCGTCTGGTTGGAGACTAGTTGAAGATTTGGCGTGCCACAATATGCACCAAGTCTAGAATGGCGTAATTCCCACGAGTTTCTATCTGATTACCACGGGAATGGGGGCGAAGCGGGTTTTGTCGTGGTTGCTGGTTTGTCTTGATTTCAATGTTCAAATGGTGTGTTGGTAATGGGGTTGCTTCATTGAATCGAGGGGCTATCATCATGACCCGGTGCTCAGGGTGAGTGCCGATTGTTTGACGAGGTTTTGCGATGCCATTTGAATGCCACTTTACTGGTAAGAAGACGACCTTTGGTAGAAAGCGTGCTTATGGCGGAGCCAAGCTCTCCAAGGGCGGTTTTGGTCTCAAGACGACGGGT
>JALSHW010000087.1 GCA_026982035.1 Phycisphaerales bacterium
GCCACCTCCGATAAAGATGGTGTCAAGTTTGGGATGATTGGTGGCTTTGGATTGGGCGATCAACTCATCGACCATCCGGGCGACGAAGGCCTTTTGGCGGTCTTGGCGGTCAACAATGGAGTAGAAATCGCAATAATGGCACTTATGGAAGCAAAACGGGATGTGGATATACAGTGAGGCCACCGTGGGTGTAGGCAAAATGGACCGCTTGGTTTCTATCCCCTCTTCCCATTGGGTGATAGGATTCTTGGAAGTGCCAAAAGATCGTTGATTTAGGATCGAAAAGGCGGTATCGTCCGTCATGTCGTGTCCGATCTTTACAAGAGGCGTGATTCGTTGGATTCTTGAGAAAGGATAGCCCCTGTGCAAGCGTTCTTGATTCGTGTGACAAATGATGGAAAAGCCCAGCCGGTGCCTTTGAGTAATGAACGCACGCTTGTCGGGCGTTTGGATGATTGCCAGATCCGAATTCGATCAGGAAAAATCTCTCGGCATCACTGTGAAATCATCAACGATGGCTCGTCATTGACCCTCAAAGACTTGGGTTCAAGCAACGGCACCTTCCTCAATCAAGAGCAGGTCGAAGAATCGACGCTCAATGCCGGAGATTTGGTTGCAGTCGGTTCGATGGTGTTCTTGGTGCAGATTGATGGTTCGCCTGAGGAGTTTGAACCCGAACTGCTCTACGAAGACGGAATCCCTGAAAAACCAGAGCCCGATCCTCAATACGCTGCGGCTCACACACCCAAGCCCGTTCATCGGCATGCCCCGACCGCCGCTGGCGATGATTCGAGCATGATGGACTTCAACTTCGAGTTTGATCTCGACGAAGACGACGATGGACAACCACCGCTTTGAGCGAAAATCTTTGATTTGAAAGAGGGTTTGATAGAGGGGATGTCTCAGGGTCTTAGGGCTTGGTGGCCTTGGAATCGCTGCCTTTGGTTTGAGGCACACGGATATTGGTGCCGCATTGTTTGCAGCGGACCGTTTTACCACGGGCGGCTTCAGGTACAGACAACACCTTGCGGCATGTCAAATTTGGGCACATCATTCGAAGCATTTGCTCAGACATTGCGTTCAGGCCTCCAGTACCGTCATATCGGTGTTCCAACGGGCACAATCCAGTGTTGATCAAGAATCAGAAGATGCAACTCAAACGGTTGTAGGGATGAACCGGCTCGATCGTCCGTATATCCTTTGGCGGTGTTTGAATACCACCCTGTTTGGAGGTCGAAGGAATGGGTCAGAATGAAGATCAAAAACATGGGCATGTCGCGGCCGTCGTTGGACTCCAATGGGGCGACGAAGGCAAGGGCAAGCTGGTCGATCTCTTGGCAGGCAAGTACGGAGCCGTGGTCCGATATAACGGCGGTGCAAACGCCGGTCATTCGGTCGTGGTGGGGGGCGAGCGGTATTCGTTGCACCTGGTTCCGTCGGGGATTTTGTCACCCAGTTGCCATGCGATCATCGGCAATGGCGTGGTGGTCGATCCGCTTCGGCTGCTCGAAGAAATCAAGACCCTCAATGATCGTGGAGTGAGCACCAGTCGGCTGGTGATTTCTAATCGTGCCCATGTGGTGATGCCGTATCACAAAGCTGAGGACGCCGCTCGTGAGGAACTTCTCTCCGCCGCGACCGATGCCCATTCGAGCGACACAACCAAAAAAATTGTTTCAGCCATTGGCACCACCAAACGAGGCATCGGCCCGGCATACGCCGACAAAATCCACCGCTCCACCGCCATCCGCATCGGCGATCTGACCCGCCCGGATCTTCTGCAAACCAAGTTTGAGATGGTTTGTAAACTCAAGAACGCCGTTCTTGGCGCGATGATCGGCGAGGGTTTCGAGCCCTTCGATGCCCAAACGCTGACCAACGAGATGGTCGAATGTGGCAAACAACTGGCGCCCATGATCAAAGACACCGCCTATCTGCTCGATGATCTTCGCAATGAAGGGCAGCCCATCCTCTTTGAAGGTGCCAATGCGACGATGCTTGATGTGGATCATGGCACCTACCCGTTTGTCACCAGTTCCAACTCCTCGGCTTTGGGAATCGGGGCGGGTTCTGGTGTGCCGCCGCAGTGTGTTTCACAGATCATCGGAGTCGTCAAGGCCTATTCGACACGGGTTGGTGGTGGACCGATGCCGACAGAACTTCACGATTCGATTGGTGATTCGATTCGAGATCGAGGCCGAGAGTTTGGCACGACGACCGGAAGACCGCGCCGAGTCGGATGGTTGGATGTGGTTGCCGTCAAGTATTCAGCGATGATTTCAGGTGCCACCGAGTTGTGCATCACGCTGCTCGATGTGCTTGCCGGGGAACCAGAACTCAAGATTGCCACTGGGTATCGGATTGATGGCAAGGAAACAAATCGGTTTGTACCCGATGGGTATGTGTTGGACCGAGCCGAGCCGGTGTATGAAACCATGCCTGGGTTTTCCCAAGATATTACCATGGCCCGAACTTTTGAAGAACTCCCACCCGAAGCCCAAGCGTACATCCAGAAGATCGAATCGTTCGTTGGCGTGCCCGTCGGCATGATCTCGGTTGGTCCAGATCGGGAACAAACGATTCTTCGCGATGCGGTACTCGCGGCGACTTAAAACGCTTGAACTTGTTTGGCAAACAATTGTACAGGAACGCACATGAATCCACCCCCGCTCCCATCCCCACCGGCCATCGAATCGCTCAGCCCGGCGGCCCAGGCAGCCCTGAACCGGATCAAAGCCCGTTATCCCCAAGCCGACCCGCTTGGGCTCTTGCCTGATGTTGATCCAGCAACAATCCCCGCCCACATTGCGATGATCATGGACGGCAATGGTCGCTGGGCCCAAGAACGCGGACTCCCCAGAATCAAAGGCCACCACAACGGAGCCAAGAATGTCCGGGTGATGCTCCAGGCGTGTGCCTCCATCGGGGTTGAAGTGCTGACGCTCTACTCGTTTTCAACAGAAAACTGGTCGCGTCCAGATGACGAGATTCAGGGTTTGATGGAGATGTGCGTCGCGTATTGTGAGCACGAACGCGAGGCCCTCAAAGAAAACAATGTCAAGGTCCGCGTGCTGGGTCGTCGTGAAGGGATGCCAAGCCAGGCCCTCCACGCACTCGATACGCTGGTTGAAGCGACCAGCGATTGCACCGGGATCACCATGTGCCTGGCGGTCAACTATGGCGGACGAGACGAAATCGTCGATGCGGCCCGGTCGCTGGCAACCAGAGTCGCCGATGGTCAGATCACACCCGATCAGATTGATGCAACCATGTTTGCCGATGCACTGACCACCAAAGGGCTTCCAGACCCGGATTTACTGATCCGAACGGGAGGGGATTTTAGGGTCAGCAATTATCTGCTCTGGCAGATCAGTTATGCCGAGATCATGGTCACCGATGTGCAATGGCCTGATTTTACCCAGGAACGCTTCTATGAGATGATCCGCCAGTTTGCTGGGCGATCACGCCGATTCGGGAATGTCGAAACCGGGCATGTCGAAACCGAACCAGAGTCCTGACACGGGTCATTGGACTCGGCTATCCTACATTCCGTGTTGAAGCATCGTCTGACATTCGGGCCCATACTTATTGCCGCGATTCTTGTGTTCTCATGGCTCGATGAGTTTATTGACGGCTTGCCCGCACCAGCGTTCTTCCCCCATGACACCTGGCCTCCGGGCATCATCGTGGCGATGGTGTTGATCTTCATCGGCGTGATGGGATCCCGCGAAGTTGCTCGAATTTTGCGGGCCAAATCCGTGATGATCCATTCTTGGCTTGCCGCGACGGCTTCGGTCTTTGGGATTCTGGTTGTGGGATTGACGCCATCGGATACCGTTGGCACCACCGGATTTGCCGTGGGCGTATCAACGGTGGCCGGGTCGTTTGTGATTGGATTGCTGTATGCGATTCGATCCAAACAGACTGAAGGGGCGATTTTTGTCGGTGCCGGGGTGTTGTTGATTCATGTGTATATGGGGTTGATGCTGGGGTTTTTGCTGTTGATTCGCCGGGAGCATTCGGTTTGGATGATGATCTGGGTGCTTTCGTGTGTCAAATCGTGTGATATTGGTGCGTTCTTCACTGGCACGACCATTGGGCGGACCAAACTGATCGAATGGCTTTCGCCAAAGAAGACCTGGGAGGGCTTGATTGGTGGCTTGGTCACTTCTGGGATTGTCGGTGGACTGGGGCTCTGGGCGTTGGATTGGGCTGGGTATGAAGAGTTCAACCCATGGTGGGGCGTTGGGATGGGTGTGCTGTTCGGATTGATCGGCC
>JALSHW010000088.1 GCA_026982035.1 Phycisphaerales bacterium
GTTCATCCAGAACAGGCCGAACTTCTCTATGGCTACGCGCCCGATGATCTCAAGAAATACGCCTACGACTCGCTGGCGATTCAGTACAAACCATTGGTCGATGAAATGGCGGCCAAAGGCGAATCCGAACCCTTCGAAATCCTCTTCCCCGAACCCGAAGGTATGGAACAATTCCGCGTGTTCTATCAAGCCAAGATCGACGCCCGTTCCAATCGAGGCGTCGAAGGGGTCAAGAGCAACTGATCGTCATCAGTCTCCTGCCGTTTCAACCGCCGGTCAAAAGCGTCAACGCTTGGGTGTACCGTTCCAGCGTCCCGTTGACGACGGTGTCTGGAAGTTCTGGACCCGGCTCGGTCTTGTCCCATGTGCCGGAATCCACCAGTGATTGCAGGTATTCCCGTACAAACTGTTTATCGAAGCTCGGTTGGGCTTGGCCTGGTTCATACGAATCAGCAGGCCAGAACCGTGATGAATCAGGCGTGAGCGCTTCGTCGATCAGAATCGGATCGTCATCAATAATGTTCCCTTGGGCATCAATCGGAAATCCAAACTCAAACTTGGTATCCGCCAAAATAATCCCATGATCCAACGCATATCCCGAGGCCCGCCAATAGATTTCAAGCGACCGCTCCTGCAATATCCGCATCAACCGCTGCCCACCAAGATCCTGCACATGTTCACAGGCCTGTTCAAACCCAATGTTCTCATCATGTCCAGCGTCGGCCTTGGTCGCGGGTGTAAAGATCGGCTCGGGGAGTCGATCGCATTGTTTGAGTCCGCTGGGAAGTTTGACGCCACAGACTGAGCCGGTGTTTTGATAATCTTTGAGCCCTGATCCTTCGAGGTATCCACGAACGACGCATTCGACGGGGATGACCTTGCAGAGCCGGCCGATGGTTGTTCGGCCGCTCAGATGCCTGCGTGTGGTGATCTCAGTCAACGCCGAATCAGGGATCAGATCATCGTTTGTGGAGATCAGATGAGTCTTACAGATTCCCTGAGATTCGATCCGCCGGAGCCAGAAACTCGCAATCGAGGTCAGGACTCGTCCTTTCCCCGGAATCGGCGTCGGGAGAACCACATCAAAGGCACTGATCCGATCTGAAGCGATCAAGACCAACGCTCCGGCCCCATCGAGCCCTTTGCCCCCGTCGGTCATCATGTCAGCCGGGAGGGTGTAGACATCGCGTACTTTGCCCCGTCGTCTCCCGGGGAGGTTCAGAGCCGTGTCAACCGTCGTTAGAGCCGAATCCGATGAAGTATTCATTCCCATAGGAGAGCGTAGTCCGCTGTGGGAATCTCAACCAGTGAGGATCGACACAACTGGGCGGATTCATTTCGTTTGGGGCTCGCCCTAGGGCTGCTGGGCTCATATTCTTTCACATCGAGCCCACACGGGGCTCGGCATGCCAAATCGGCCAGCTGGCCAGGAGTTTGAACAGAGCCATGCTGCGGTTTGTGTCCCTTGATCCCACCCCAACGACCACCGGCCCACTCCCCGGGGCCTATCTCGTGGGCAAAGACAATGTCGCCATCGCTGGAGAAGTCACCATACGCGACGGAATCGTCGTCTGTGAAAAAGGATCCACCGAGGCCGCCGCCATCGCCGTCCAACTCGATCTGGATCAAACTCGACTCGATCAACTCGATGGCGACACCACCGTCCAAGGCATCACCCTCCAGCCGCTCGGTTCATTGATCCTCCAAACCTGTCTGCTTCCCCAACGCGAAGCCCCATACCTTCTGGTCCTGGAACTGGCACGCCATCGGCTCATGATGTTCATGACCAAACTCGAAGATTGGCAAGCCATCGAATCCGCCGAAGGCACCCTCCCGATGCGCCTCTTTGACGAAGCACGACAAGCATTCTTAGAATCAGTGGTCAACGCACCCGATTCAATCCTCCCAACATCCAAGGCCTCCAAACTCGCCCTGCGATCCCTCTGGATCGGAATCGAAGCCACCGAACGCCTGGCACTCATGCAAGCCAAAGCCGACTTTGAATCTCGGTCCGATGGAACAATGTACGAGCAGATCGAATCAGAACCCTCAGAATCATCCCGTCGCAAGCCGATCCTCCATCCAGGACGGGGCGGCGTTGTCCTCCCGCTCAAACCCGCCATCGGTGCGCTCGTCTCTCCCAATGTCTTTGCCCCGATGACCCAAGACGCGATCATACGGGCGTGTGATTTCATCACGGTCCCTATGCGATGGATCGAAATGGAACCCGCCGAGGGGGAATACGACTACACCAAGACCGACCGCTGGATCGAATGGGCCATCCGCCAGGCCAAAGTCCCCGTCGTTGCAGGCCCGCTCATCGACTTCCGTTCAGCGAGTGTCCCCGAATGGCTCTACATCTGGGAAAACGATTACGAAACCCTCCGCGAACTGGTCTACGAACACATCAAAACACTCGTCACCCGCTACCGCCGAACCGTCACCCGCTGGACCGTCTGCTCCGGGCTCCACTGTGGCGAACACTTCAAACTCTCCTTCGAGCAGATGATGGATTTGACACGCATCTGCGTACTCGTCACTCGCAAGTTGCATCCACGCGCCAAGATTCAAGTCGAGATCACCCAGCCCTGGGGCGAGTACCACACCCACGACCGCTCATCGCTTCCACCGTTGTTGTATGCTGAGATGCTCTCCCAAGCCGGGATTCAAATCGATGCATTCTCATTGCGGATGCAGATGGGTTCATACCGTCCGGGCCTGCAGACCCGTGATCTCATGGCGTTCAGTTCGATGCTCGATCAATACGCCATGCTCGATCGTCCCATCACCCTCTCATCCTTTGGCGTTCCATCTTCCAAAATATCGCCCAGAGAACAAATCCCCACGATCCCCGATTCAGGTCAATGGCGTCATTCCTGGAACGACACCACCCAAGCCGATTGGCTCTCGGCCTTCGGAGCCGTCGCCCTTTCCAAACCCTACATTGAAAGTATCTGCTGGCATGAACTGGCCGACACCGCCGGAACCACCGACATGCGCACCGGCGGACTCATGGACATCAAAGGCCTGGCCCGACCAGCACTCGACCGACTCTCCGATCTGCGGACAGCCATCGCAGAATCCAAACTCCCCGATTCCTGGTCTTCCGATGCACTCCTGGGTTCGCCCAGTGTTCCGAGTTGAGAGACCAGCCATGTCAACCAATCCAAACTCGACAAATCAAAAAACAACCCAATCCGACTGGTCCAGAACCCCCGCCGCCATGGTCTGTGCCGCCATCCTCGGCATCGCGTCGATCACCGGACTCCTCTGGTCCATGTCCACCGATTCAAAACCAATACACCAATACCAATCGGAATACCAATCGGTGTCTCACCCATCACAACCAGAGAGACCAGCCGCCCCGGCTCGGCTGTTGATCGACCTCAACACCGCCGATCAATCCCAACTCCAACTCCTCCCATCCATCGGCCCAAAGCTTGCCCAACGCATCATCGACGACCGCACCGAGCAAGGCCCATTCACCACCCTCAAAGACCTCGATCGCGTCAAAGGCATCGGCCCAAAAACCCTGGCACGCCTGGAAGAGTGGATCACCCTCTCACAACCCTAAGCCACATCATTGTGTATGCTATAGACAACCCAGTACCCCCAACCCCCACTGGACGGCTCAGACTGAGCCGCCCAAGCACCGATATGCGCCCCCCAAAAAAAGACCAGCCAGAAAGCCCACTTGAACCTCCTTGACCCCATCCAACAGCACCCAGAGTTTCGATCCCTTGCCAAAGCAATGGACACAGGCGGGCGCGTCGTGGCAACAGGATCAAGCGGCTGTTCGGTCGCGTTGATTGCACTGGCACTCCACCAACGCACCACCCGCCCGGTGGTGATTGTGTGTGCCCATCTTGATGAAGCCGAGGATCTGCACGCCGAAATCAACACCATCGATCCCAACGCAACAGCACTCTTCCCCGCTCTGGAACTCTCACCAGGTGAAACCAGTATCTCAGCCGACCTCTTCACCCAACGCCTGATGATCGCCCGTGACATCGAAGCGGGAATGACCACTGGCGTCATCGTCGCTCCCATCGCCGCACTCATGCAACCGATGCCCGCGCCGAGTCGAAGCGAATCACTCATCCGAGAACTCAAACCAGGCGACACCATCAACCCAAACCAACTGACCGCATGGTTGTCCGAGCATGGCTACGAACGGGCCGACACGATCGAATCGCCCGCCCAGTTTGCCGTCCGAGGCGGAATCCTCGATGTCTTCCCGGCGACGGGCGCCGATGTGAATAGTGTTGGGGGGGGTG
>JALSHW010000089.1 GCA_026982035.1 Phycisphaerales bacterium
TTTCATCAACCATCTCATCATGAGCGCGTTGGTCGACAAAATCCGCATCAAAAAAATGGCCATGCTTCCAATGGTCATCAAACCCCTCGAGCGCATCCTCCAACCAAAAATCAACTGGATTGGTCTTCGCTGGGTCTTTCTCGTCATTTCCACCGGCTATGTTGGCCTGGGTGTCTTCATGATCGCCTACCAAGGTGAAAAAATGCTCGACACCGAGTTCAGAGGCGGCACTCAAATCACCATGAGTCTCAAATTCTCAGATTCCAACGATCCTTTGTCACCAAGAATTACTTCCACTCGCGCACAAATTGAAGATCGAGTTCGCGCACTCGGCGAGGCCGTCGAAGCGGACTCCGCCATCCACCCCCTTCGCACGGCCGAAATTATTCCCGTCAACCCAGAATCCGACGGCATCACCTCCGATATGTTCATCGTCAAAACTTTTGCCACCGATCGCCAAGCCGTCGGCAACGCCATTAGTGCAGAGTTCCAAGACCTTCTCGATGCTCCAGCAGCACTCACCTTCCGCCACTCCGAAAGCGAAAGCACTTCTGGTGCATCGGTCTACCCGATTCTCTCGGCTCGCCTTGGCGAAAACATCGCTCGCCCAGAACTTCGAAACTCCGTTTCCGACTACATCGGAGGCGTCGCTGTCCTCGTCGAAAATCTTGAACCAACACCAACTCTTCAAAGTATCGAAACCCGCCTCGACATTGCCAGAAACAAATCAGACTTTAACGATCTCCTAGGAAGAGATTCCCAAATTCTCATCATCAAAGGCGACGAAACCGCCATTACATCTTTTGTCTACCTCAGTATCGACCCAGGGCTTACTTACTTTGACAACGCCGACGCATGGGAATCTGAAATCGCCACTCGCGAATGGGACCTCATTCGGGCCGCTCTCACCAGTTCTTCAGACCAGCTTAGCGTCCAAAACTTTTCCCCTGCCATCGCCGAGAACTTCCGAGCAACCGCCTTTGCTGCTGTTCTTCTTTCCCTTCTCCTGATCCTCATCTATATTTGGGTCCGCTTCGGTTCAGTTCGCTATTCCGCAGCCGCAATCGCCGCACTCACCCACGATGTCCTCACCACCATCGGGCTCATCGCACTGGCAGAAATCATCTACGACCACCACATCTTCGAAGGCCTTGCACGAGCCCTCCTCATCGACCCATTCAAGATCGACCTGAACTTGGTCGCCGCCATGCTCACCATCATCGGCTACTCGCTCAATGACTCCATCGTCATCATGGACCGCATCCGCGAAAATCGAGGCAAACTCTCCTACGCCTCCAAAGAGGTCATCAACCAGTCCATCAACGAAACCATCTCCCGCACCGTCATTACCTCAGGAACCACACTCTTCGCGGTCCTCATCCTCTACATCTACGGCGGACAAGGCATCCACGCCTTTTCCTTTGCCCTCCTGGTCGGTGTCGGAATCGGGACCTATTCCTCAATCGCTGTGGCCGCACCCCTCGTCTGGTCACGCAAAAAGGATGTCTCCAAATCCACCCAAAATGAACTGCAAGAGGAATTGGAAGTCCCCGAGGGCTAACACGCACCAAGGTATTTTGCTACACTCTCGATGAAGGACTCTCCCATGGACGATCGTTCATCAAAGCTCTACTTCGGATTCTGCATGCTTGTGCTGATCTGGATCGGTGTCTACTGGGCGTGGGAACCAGACAAATCCACCAATCCAAAAATTTCCATCGCCCAACCCCGCCAGCCCATCGCTCTCTCCCCCGAACCCACTCCAACAACCTTTGAACCAACAACACCAGAATCCAGTCCCCAGGAACAGCCCCAAGAACAACAAACCCTCACCCTCCCCATCGTCCCACCAACTTCAAAACCAACCCTCACCCCTCCCCAGTTCACAACCCACACCATCAAACAAGGCCAGGTCCTGCAAGACATCGCCGAAATCTACTATGGCCAAACAAATATGTGGCATGTCATCGCAAGAGCAAACCCCACCGTAGACCCCCTCAAACTCAGGGCAGGCAGAACCCTCAGAATCCCCAAAGACCCCAACAACATCCAAGGCCTCGTCCAATTCCCCGTCGGCTCTTCTTCGGACAATCCCACACCCGAATCCCAAACCGTCGAATACCTCGTCCAACCCGGCGACTCCCTCTCCAAAATCGCCCAAAACTACTACGGCTCAGCACGCCACGCCGATTTCATCTACCAATCCAACCGCGATACCCTCCGCTCAATGGACGCCATCGCCGTAGGCCAAACCCTCAAACTCCCACCCCTCGATCCATAGAAGTTCATAGAAGAGCATTGAAAAGACAGACCCATAACATCTTCCCCAATTTCATCTCTTCTCTGTGCCCTCTGTGTTCTCTGTGGTAAACCCCCTCCCAACGCCTAGAATCACAGCAATGACCACCACCCAACCATGTCAACCATGCTACATCATTACAGGCGGTGCCGGTTTCATCGGCGCAAACCTCGTCGCGCAACTCCAAAAATCAGAACCCGACGCCCGCCTCTACATCGTCGACGACTTCTCCACCGGCTCCTATGCAAACATCGTCGAAGCATGCGCTCGAATAGACGCAGGCCCCTTCGCCGGCACCATCATGCCAGACTCCATCACCGATCTCAACTGGCAACCCGCCATCATGGGACTGGCTCCAAAAGCATTCTTCCACCTCGCCGCCATCACCAATACCCTGGAGTTCGACGAAAAGAAAATGATCGCCGTCAACACCGAGCCCTTCATCGACATCCTCGATGCCTGCGAAGAATCAAGCATCCCCCTCGTCTACGCATCCTCGGCTGCAACCTATGGCACCCCACCCCAAGCAGAAACTCATACTCCTTTTCCAACCGACGCCGCCGGGAACCCCTCCAATGTCTACGGCTTCTCAAAGTGGCTCATGGATGTCCAAACCCAACGCCTCTTTGAATCCTCACTCATCGACTCGGCAACCCTTCCCCATGTCGTTGGGCTCCGCTACTTCAATGTCTTTGGCCAAGGCGAAGCCCGCAAAGGCAAAATGGCCTCCATGATCTACCATTTAACGCTCCAAATGCTCGCCGGAAACAACCCCAAAATCTTCGAACATGGCCAACACCAACGCGACCAAATCCATGTCGATGACATCGTTGCTTGCACCCTCGCCGCCGCCAAACCAACTGCCAAACCAGGCATCTACAACCTCGGCTCCGGCATCACAACCACCTTCAACGACATCGTCGATGGCATCAACCAAGCCCTCAACACAAACATGTCCCCAGACTACATCCCCATGCCCGAAGAAATGATCGCAAGCTACCAACACTACACCTGCGCCGACATCTCAGAAACCACCGAAGCCCTCGGCTGGACCCCACAACAAACCCCATCCGAGGCCATCATCCAATACGCCACCGAGCTTGCCCATGAATATCTGAAAGCGACGGCCACACAATCATGACCCAATCAACACTCTCAGAACTCAAACCACGGAGAACCCGAACCATGCCCATGAAGCGCATCCTCGTCACCGGCGGCGCCGGCTTCCTCGGTTCCCACCTCTGCGAAAAACTCATCGCCCAAGGCCACGATGTCATCTGCCTCGATAACTTCTTCACCTCACAAAAATCAAATGTCGTCCACCTCCTCGACAACCACAACTTCGAACTCATCCGCCACGACATCACCCATCCAATCTGGCTCGAAGTTGATCAAATCTACAACCTCGCCTGTCCCGCCGCCCCAGGTCACTACCAATACAACCCCATCAAAACAATGAAAACCTCCGTCATGGGTGCCATCAACACCTGCGGCATGGCCAAAAGATGCAACGCCAAAATACTCCAAGCATCCACCTCCGAAATCTACGGCGACCCCACCATCCACCCACAACCAGAATCCTACCGAGGAAATGTCAACACCCTAGGCCCACGCGCATGCTACGACGAAGGCAAACGCGCCGCCGAAACACTCTTCATGGACTACCACCGTCGTCACGGCCTCGACATCCGCATCGCAAGAATCTTCAACACCTACGGCCCAAGAATGCACCCATTCGACGGCAGAGTCATCTCAAACTTCATCCTTCAAGCACTCATGAACCAAGACATCACCCTCTTTGGCGACGGCCTCCAAACCCGCTCCTTCTGCTACCGCGATGATCTTGTCGATGGCCTCATGCGCCTCATGAACTGCGACGCTCCTGATCACCACCTCCCCGTCAACCTCGGAAACGAAGGCGAGTTTACTATCAAGCAACTCGCCGAAATGACCATCGCCATGACCGGCTCCAAATCC
>JALSHW010000090.1 GCA_026982035.1 Phycisphaerales bacterium
CTGAGTTGTAGGTATTGAGCGTGCATGCTCGGCTGGTTGCCGCGGCGGCGAGGGATTTGCCGACGCCACTGAGAATCAGGTCGAAACGGTCGTCGAGTTGGATTGTGGTGCCGGGTGTTGGTCTGTGATCTACCGAATCATCGAAGGCATCAAGCACGGCTTGGGCCTCTTTGGGTGCTGCTGCAACAAGCAAGCAACGGCGTGAAGATGAGAGAATGGATTCCATCCCCAAGGGTAGTCCATACACGCTTGGATCGCCGTGATCTTTACTTTGGGGGGGGTTAGGCGGCTTCGTCGGGGAGGTAGTGGTGGAGGCCGTTGCTGAGGTTGCGTTGGAGGACGCGGAGGTCGAACTGGCCTTTGGTGACGGGGTAGAAGTTGTCTTTGCGGACATCGACGCCGTTGCATTGGTCGATGGTGATGGAGCGGTCTTCTTTGAGTTGGTAGACGCCGCCGTATTTTTCATCTTCGAAGTGCGAGAGTTCATGGACTTGTGGCCTGCATGGGTCTGCTGGGTCCCAATCGGTGACGACGCCTTTGACGCCGTTGCTGAGCCGGACCATGGTGCCTGGTGGGTAGGCCGGGCAGACGGCGAGCAGGGCTTTGAAGACGATGGGGTCGAGCCAGTCGCCATAGGGTTTGCCCATCATTTTTTTGAGTGTGCAGACGGCTGGTTTGGAGAGTCCGTCGCCGGGGTCTTCGCCGACGAAGGACGCTTTGTGGTTGAGGCGGTCGAAGATGTCGGCGACGCAGATGATTCGGGCGAAGATATGGATTTCATTTCCAAAGAGCCCGGACGGGTCTTGCCCTTCGCGTTCTTTGATTGGGAAACCTGTTCCGTCGTAGTGCTGGTGGTGGTGGAGGACTGCGCTGGATGCTGAGGCGCGGAGTGATCCTCGGACGGCTTGGTATCCGAGTTCAACATGTTTCTGCCATGCGGTGTCGCTGGGGTCGTGGTGGGTGTTCCATCGCTTCATGACTTCGTCGTCGAGTTGATTCATGCCGATGTCGTGGAGCATCCCGGCGACACCAAGATTGGTGACATCACGAGAGAAGCGTGAAGGGACATATTTGCGTTCACGCATCAGGTAGAACCCAAGACGCATACCCAGCAGGAGTGAGAGGAATCCGACATTGGCGCCATGACGGACGGCTGGGGCTCCTGAGTCGACGAGTTCGCCGACGAACATCGCGCTCTTTGGGTCGTCGATGAGGTTGGTCAGCAGTTTGGACATGGAGGTTTTGTATTGTTGGAAATCGAGTTTGGCGTGGGCACCTTTGGAGGCGTCGATGAACGCTTTGGAGACATCGTTTGCGACCAGGGCGCGGGATGCCATGATTTTGGGGCTGATGAACTCCCCCACCATTTCCATGCCGGGGTAGTGGATCCAGAGTTCGGGGACTTTCATTTCGCTGAGTCGGTCGATGGTGGTTTCTTTGAGCGTCACCTCGGCGCGGAGCAAGACCGTCTCGGCGGCGGAGCGCGGATGAAACACCGGCTGGGCCAAGACCATGCCTGGCTTGGCTTGAGACATCTGGACACGCAGCATCAATCGCTCCTACGACGAAACCTATTAGGCAATACTCCCCAGAAGTATCGGATTGTGAGAGCCAGCAATGAAGCAAAGGGTTCAGGAAACGGCGGGATTTCCGGCATAAGCCACCACGACATACACGACATACACCACCAGGAGCATCATACCAGCACCTTTGGCGATTATCGGACGCACAAACATCCAAAGCATCAACAGAACCGCGACGCCGAGCATGGCCCAGAGATGCCAGTCCATCGACGGGGCCATCGAGAGTGGTTTGATCAGCGCGGTGATCCCGAGGACGGACAGGAGATTGAAGACATTGGAGCCGACGATGTTGCCCACGGCCATGTCGGCCTGCTTGCTCATTGCGGCGCGGATGGTGGCGGCGAGTTCGGGGACACTTGTGCCGAATGCGACGATGGTGGTGCCGACGATGGCTGCGGGGATGCCGACGGATTGAGCCAGGTCTGTTGCACCCATGACCAGGACCTTGGCACCGATCCCAAGGCCTGCGATCCCGGCGATGATATAGAGCACATCAATCCAAACAGGTTTGATTTTGGCAACCACATCTTCGAGTCCGTGTTCGATGTCTTCTTTGTGGGATCGGATGATGTAGATGACATAGGCGATGAGCCCTGCAAAGAGGATGCCGCCTTCGATGCGGGTGATTTGTTGGTCATGGAGCAAGGCCATGGATCCGATGGTGACCAGAACCATCAGTGGGATTTCGACGAACCGGACGCGTTGTTGGACATGGATGGACATCATGAGTCCACCGATGCCGAGGATCAGGGCGATGTTGGCGATGTTGGAGCCGATGACATTGCCGACTGCCATTTCGGTTTGGCCTTGGAGTGCTGCTCCGATGCTGGCAAATAATTCTGGGGCACTGGTTCCAAAGGCGACCACGGTGACGCCGATGGCAAATGGGCTTAGGCCCATGTGTTTGGCGAGTTGGGCGGCGCCGCGTATGAGCGCGTCGGCACCGAGGATCAGCACCGTCAATCCGACCAGCAGCAGAATCATCGCAATCAATTCGGTCATGGGGTTGTTCCTTGATTGGGAGCGATTGGTCCGAGTAGGCGGTATGTGCCTGTGGATTTTGGGATCAGGACGATGAGTACTTTTTTGGGTGAGATATAGCGAACGCCTGGAGCGACATAGCCAGTGCCTGGGGTCGAGAACATGTATTCTCCAAGGGTGCGGGCTTGTGGGGCTGATGGGCCTGGTTGGGATTGGATGTTTTGGGTTTCAATTTCCGGTTCGGAATCTGGTGTGTTGACCCAGTTGACTGAGGGGTCTTGACCGATGATGATGAGGGCTGAGGAGCCGTCGAGGAGTTGGCTGATTTTGAGTTCTTCGACCAGTGGGCCATCATCCAAAGCGGTTGGGAGTTTTGGTGCGTTCCATTGATTGATTTTTTTCTTTGGTTTGGTGATCTGTACCGCCAGGTCCAGGTGGAGTTGGGCGGTGAGACTTGTGTCGGTCAATACGGGCGTTGTCCAGAGTCGTGCCAGCAGGCGTGGTTGGCCGGTGAATGTTTGATAGGACGATGACCCTTGGTTCTGAATCCGTACCGAACGATTCTGGAACTCTGCGGTGCGGATAATGGGTCTCCACTGCGGGAACTCGCCCATCCATCGGGTCTGGGTGGCTTTGGTCAGGTCTTGACTTTCCAGGAGGGACTCGAGCGTGTTGACTGGTACAACGACGAGGCGCAACCCCCATGATCGCCATCGGTTTCGAGTGTCTTGATCCATCATGCCAAGATCAGATTCGTATGGTGCCAGTGATTTTGCGACCCGATTGCTGGCATCGTCAACGGTCAACACGCGAAGTTCCAATCCGCGTTGGGAAGATTGGGTCGATGAATCCACTTCGATCTGGGTGTCGAGCGTGGCTGGGGCATTGGATGAGCCCTGTGAACCCTTTGGTCCAGATGATCCAGATGACGAACACGCCGACAAGGTGGCTGCGATCATTGCAGCCACCAAGCAGACACCATATCTGATTTGATTCACATTACGCATCGGCAAAAGTATTGATCCGATCGAGCAATGCTCGGACGAGCCCGAACTTATAGCGGGTGTGGGTAAAGACGACGCGGGGGAGATCGAGGTGGTCTTTTTCTTGGGGGAGTGCTTTGGACATGTGGATGTCGCCGGTTTTGACCAGGACAGAAAACTCGTCGTTGAGGATTTTGATTTGCTCGTCGGTGAGTACTTTCTTGACACGAATGACCAGGTCGTCGCGGACATAGCGTGAGGAGTGGTAGACCGAGTAGAACTTGATGACATGATCGGCGGCGTCTTGTGGGTTCTTGGCGTGGTAGAAGAGGTGGTTGTCTTCTTCGCTGATCCAGCCGCGGGATTGGAGTTGTGTTTTGGTATAGTGGATCCAGCCGTCCCAGTAGGAGCCGTGCGTGTCATTGTCTTCTTGTCCATCAACAAAGACGATGGGGATGATGCTGGCTTTGCCGGTTTGGACGAGGGTGAGGGTTTCGTAGCATTCGTCGAGGGTTCCGAATCCGCCTGGGAAACAGACGACGGCTTCTGCTTGGGAGAGAAACATGAGTTTGCGGGTGAAGAAGTATCGGAAGTTGATGAGTTTTTCGTCGCCTGCGATGACGGTGTTTGCGCTGGTTTCAAAGGGCAGTCGGATGGCGACGCCGAAGCTGGATTCTCGTCCTGGGCCTTCGTGTCCTGCTTTCATGATGCCGTCGCCGGCGCCGGTG
>JALSHW010000091.1 GCA_026982035.1 Phycisphaerales bacterium
ACTCCATGTGTGGTCAGGGATTCATTTTGGATTGAGGTGGTTCACATGAGCAAGCAACGAAAATCAAAGCGTGGTATGTACCTGCAACTCGCTGGCGTATTCGGTATTGTTGTCGTTGTGCTTCTCTTGATTCCAGATACAGATGGGGATATTGGAAATCCAGATCGGTTTGTTGACGCTGGATTTTGGCAAGAGCTTGCAAGCCCGGGCGAGTTGTCGCAGGCCCACGATTTTCTCGGATCAGATTGCCGGAGTTGTCATACGCCGGTTGCTGGTCCTGTTGCTCAAAATTGTATTTCATGCCACGCCAACAACGAGCCGCTTCTTCAGCGAGAACCGACATCATTCCACTCATCAGTTCAGAGTTGCCGAGAATGTCACGGCGAACACATGGGCATTGATGTTGCCCCAACGATCATGGATCATTCTGCGTTGACTAAAATCGGCATCAAGCAACGCATTGGCGTCAATGCTTCGGGTGTGGAAGCTTCCAAGCGTATTGAGGGGTGGATCCACGATCAGGCAAAGATCGGTTCATCGTGGGACAATCCATATCTCTCAGCCCAAGAGCGTGTACTTGATTGCCGAGTGTGCCATGCATCGGACGATCGTCATTTCGGACTCTTCGGACAGAACTGCGCGTCGTGTCATTCAGCATCCTCTTGGGACCTGCCAGAGTTTCGGCATCCAGCACCGACGAGTGTGAGTTGTTCGCAGTGTCACCAAGCACCGCCGAGTCACTACATGAAACACTTTGATATGGTTTCACGCCCGGTGGCACTCAAACTCGAGGCCCGCGTCGATCAGTGCTATGTATGCCACCAAACAACCGCCTGGCCTGACATCAAAGGCGTGGGGTGGTATAAGCATCATTGAAAATGTGGCATCACCCAAGCCAGCCCAACCCAGTTTAGTCCAGTCCGTAGGTAGTATGCTGAATTTAGAAGCCGACTAGATGCCGACAGTTTTACTGTTCTTGGCCATTGAAACCTTGAGGGCGGCGGCTTCTCGTTCTCTGCAAAGGCGTTCGACGGCCTCGAGTCGGTTGGGGGCATCCTCAGGGATGACACGGGCCTGGGCTTCAGCGAGTTCCGCCTTGGCTTCGGATTCGACAATTTCTTCAGCAGCAATCGCTCGTTCAGCGAGGATGATCAGTTCGTTGGCCGCCATTTTGAGGAAGCCGCCGTCGATGAAGTATTCGCGGGATCCACCACCAGATTCGCTTGGGAAATCGAGTCGGAGTTTGCCCAGACCGAGTTGTGAAACCAGTGGTGAGGTCCCATGCTGACAGCCGATCAAGCCATCGTGCTGAGGGACAGATGCATACACAACCTCCTCATTGAGGAGCTCTTGCTTTGGAGTGACGAGTCGGCATGTAATGGCGTTGGCCATGGCGGAAACCTCGGTCTAAGGGTGCTGATTTAGGGGTCAATCATAGCCCGTAGAGTCCCTGGGAGGCGGTTTGGACGAGAGAAAGAAGAAGGGGAGAGGAAACCAAAATGTGGGCTCTATTGGGTCATTTTGGATTCGATACGCACCAGCACATCACGAATTTCAGCCAAAACCTTGGCTGAATCATCTGAACTGGGCGTGTTCAGTGCCGGTTGGGCCGTTGTCGAAGACTCCCCTTTGGCGAGTTGGTCTCGTTGCTGGAGCACGGATTTACGGAACTCGATGGCGTCGACAATCCCGATGATGTTGACCAGCGATCCACCTGGGCCTGAGGATTGGCCAGCGGTTTCGACTTTGAATCCACGGAGTCCAAAGTGACGCATGATGGGGCCTTGGAACATCTGGAGATCGGTGATTTTTTCGAGGGGGATGGTGGATTCTGTTTTGTTGAGGATGCCCTTTTTAATTTCAAGCGTTCGCTCGCTGAGTGTGCATCCAAGATTTTCAAGGTGCTTGGTGATGAGCCAGTTCCCGAGGATGAGATAAAGAATCGCAAAGGGGATTCCAATGACGGTAATGCACAAGAAAATCGTGGCTGACCAGAGGTAATAGGACTTAACCTTCGGATCAAAATCAGCGTTCCAGAGAATTTTGGGTTCAGACATGACCGGCCCTCATGTTGATGTTTTTGATTTTGGTGTCGTTCTCGGTGTATTGCACATCAAGATTGAGGTGCAACCCGAGTTTTGGTCTGGATGTTGATCGTGCTGGCGGTATTGGGAAGAAGGTAATCAATGACATCTTGGGCCGAGTACGAATCTGCGTTTGGTTTGAGGAATCGGGCAATATCGGCGACATCATCACCAGAGGTGATGAGCGGTTTTTCAGGTGTGCCATCTTTTTGGATTTGAGCCAGGTCGATGTTGGCCAAGAGACCGTTGCAGACGCACTTGCGCCCGACGGTATCTTCGATGTTGCCGCCCTTTTTCAAATAATCATCAATGGGTTCAGAAGGACAACGCCAGCCGACCTTGCCATTTTCTTTCTTGTAGGCATGGCGGAGATACCCCAAATCACAAATGCGAGCCCGTGCTTTGTAAGTTTCGTCATCTGAATGGGTCCCATCCATATGAAGCACTTTGAACGGGAAACCAGTGGGGGAAGCGACGGGATCGGTAAAGACCTCGGCTTGCCCTTGCTTGCTCATCAAAACGGTGTTGATTCGGAGTTCTGGTGCGATTCCCGATTCGTTGCAAAAAGCGAATGCTGTGCCGACTTGAACACCGGCGGCTCCCGTTTCCAATGCCTCGGCGATTCGCTCTGGCTCAGCGTAGGAACCCGCGAGCCAGAATGGGAGCCCAAGGGCTTTGATGGCTTTGAGATCGCAGCCATCGCGGTCGCCATAGATTGGTTCGCCTTCGATGCTCAGTTGCATTTTCCCACGAGGCGGAGCGTTGTGCCCGCCTGCGGTTGGGCCTTCGATGATGAAGCCGTTGACTTTGCCGCTGGACTTGCGGGCAAGCATGTTGGCCAAAGTGGCGGAAGAAACAATGGCAATAAACTCGGGTCGTTTCAAATCCGGGACTTGGCCATCACAAAACTCGTTGGGATCAAACTGGCTGGTGAAAATTTCGCCAGCGTCGGCACCTTGAACATCGATGCGGAGTTCGACCGGTTCTTTGTCGGCAAGTTTGTCGAGGATGCCTGGGATCGATTTGGGAATCCCCGCACCCATGAGAATGTGCGATACACCGGCAAGCATGGCACCGAAAATCGAAGGGAGATTCGGAACCTGGATTTTTTCAAGATAGTTGATGCCCACCGGGCCATCGTGGCCTTCTTTGGCAAGGAAGACCTCAACGAAGTTGGATGCGACGATCAGTTCTTCGAGCGTCTTGGAGGGCTTGATGCTTGGGACAGGTTTGGGTTTGAAGGGTTGGTCCTTGGCTTTGCCGCCTTCGATGAAGTAGCGGTCAAGGATCCGTTGGGCAACGCCTGGGATTGGAAAATGGCTCAGGGCACGGCGCATATGCCCGCCCGGATCACCAACTTGCAGGCGTCTGGCCAGTAGTACATCCAAAGCCGTTCCCGAAACCACGCCGAGTTGCCCGGCTTTTGAAACTGCGTTGGCGAGCGTCCAACTGGAGATGCCAGCCCCCATGCCGCCCTGAATGATTGTTGGTAGTGGAATGCTTGTCATGTGGCATAATCGTAGGCGTACATTGGCTCAAGACGACAATTCAGCCCCGGCTGCTCTGAAGTTGACTCTCGGTGATCGAGCAATGATTTCTACCATTGTCCGCTGGATGCCTTCTTTGCGCCATAGACCCCTTTGCGAGCGACCTTGATGGCCGATTTTTTGACACGGCCGTGGGGACTGGTCTTTCCGGCCGGCTTGGCACCTGGCTTTCCATAGGCCTTTCCTGACGCCTTTCCGGCTGATTTGGAGCTAGGTTTCCCGCCTGATTTGCCCTTTGATTGGCCACCAAACTTGGAATTTCCTGAGAATCCAGAGTTGCTGCTGTTGGAACCACCTGGCCGCTGCTTTCCGAAACGATTGTTGGGTCTGCCTTTACGGCTGCCTTGGTGCTTCTTGGCAGGACTCCGACGACCCGGAGGTGGGGCGTCAAAGGTCAAATCCGTGTTGCCTTTGCCAAGCTCGATCTGAATCTTGGTGCGGCGTTCAATCGCACGATAAATCCCAATCTCGTCATAATCACAGAATGAAAGGGCAATTCCTGATGCCCCAGCCCGGGCAGTCCGTCCGATCCGGTGGACATAGGTTTCCGGGTCGATCGGCATGTCGAAGTTGACCACATGGGTGATTTCAT
>JALSHW010000092.1 GCA_026982035.1 Phycisphaerales bacterium
CGCGACGCTTTATCGGCGCTGTCATCATAAATCACCCTCGGCATATTGGCCGACTTACTCGGCCCTTGCTTCCCCCCAGCCATCTTCCGCTCAGTCAACTTCCCCTGATTGGCCACAATCCCGCACGCATGGCCCCCAATCTTGGCATACCCACACACCAACGACTCCCCATACTCTTGCTTGTACTCATCAAAATCAGGCCCCAACACCTTCTCCCCATCAACCGTCTTGGCCCCCGTATCCACAATACACGAAAGAATCTCCTTCACATCATACTGCTCCCCAGGCGAATCCGTAAAGATGTCATACACATCCATCACATCCCGATGCGCATGCAACCGCTTCCGCTCACTGACATCAATCGTTGTTGATCGTTCAGGATACTTATCAACAAGTGACCGCAACCGCTCAATACACGCCTCATCCGTCGGCTCACGAAAATCAATCGTCCCCGAAATCTGCGAATGCATCGCCGCCCCCCCCAAATCCTCATCCGAAACATCCTGCCCAATCGCCGCCTTCACCAACGCCTGCCCCGCCAAATACAACCCCGACCCCTCCGTCATCAACAAAGTATCACACAACACAGGCAGATACCCCCCCCCGCAACACAAAACCCCATGATCGCCGCAATCTGCGGAATCCCGCGGGCACTCATCACCGCGTTGTTCCGAAAGATCCGCCCAAAGTCATCCGTATCCGGAAACACATCCTCCTGCATCGGCAAAAACACCCCCGCCGAATCCACCAGATAAATCAGCGGCAGCCGCGCCATCATCGCCATCGTCTGGGCCCGAATAATCTTCTTACAAGTCATCGGAAAGAACGCCCCGGCCTTGACCGTCGCATCATTGGCAATAATCATGTGCCGCACCCCATGCACACACCCAATCCCCGTCACCACCCCAGCCCCCGGCGCACCCCCAGCTTCTTTGTACATCCCATACGCCGCCCACAACCCAAACTCCTGAAACCCACACTGTGAACCACTGTCAGGATCAACCAGCAGTTGTATCCGCTCCCGCGCCGTCAACCGCCCCTTGGCATGTTGCCGCTCAATCGCCTTACTCCCGCCCCCAAGTTGAATCTGGCTCTCAATCTCAAGGAACTCACCAGTCGTTTTTCGCAGCGTTTCACTCATACCCAGACAATAGGAGTTTCAATCGAACGATTCCTTTTCCTCCCCCTCCTCCCCCAGGCTTCCAGGAGCGGTGTCTGCCCAGCAGGCCGAGGGGTCTTTCTTCACATCAACACCTTTCTCTTCTTTCCCCCAATCCTTCTCTTCTCTGTGCCCTCTGTGCCCTCTGTGGCAAAAAAACTCTTTCCCTCCCGTCTCACCCCACAAAAAACACCACCTCAAAAACCGAATACACTATCTATCCCCAACCCACAGGAAACAACCATGTTTACATTCCCCCCCCTCCCCCCATTCGAAGGCCTCCACCCCATCGCCGTACACTTCCCCATAGGCATCCTCATGATCGTCTGGATCCCAATCGTCCTGGGACTCCTCTGCAAAAAACACCGAGCCGGCTGGCTCAACGCCGCACTCCTCCTCCTTGTCCTGGGCACCCTCTTCCTCTTCGGCGCCGTCCTCACCGGCGAAGCCACCGAAGATGTCGTAGACCACTCCTCCCAACTCATCGAAAACGCCATCCACGATCACGAAGAACTCGGCGAACTCACCCGCAACCTCTTCATCGCCATCACCCTCATCTACGCCGCCACCCTCCTCACCTACAACAAAATCGCCGACTCCAAAAAGAAACCCGTCGCCCTCATCGGAGGCCTCATCTTCCTCCTCTCCTACACCTTCTCCGCCATGACCCTCGCCAACACAGGCCACACCGGAGGCCTCCTCGTCCACGACCTAGGCATCCACGCCCCAATGGGAACCTCCAACCCAACGCCCCAAAAACCCTCAACCGATTCCCACGAGAACCACGACGACGATTAATCGACGATGAGCGAGCCATCATCAAAGGACGCCACCACCCACCGTCTTCGGCACATCGAACTCCAAGCACCCCCAACAACTTTCCCCCACCCAACCAACAATTCCAAACATTATCACCCCCAAACCCCCTCCGTACATTGACAACCTGTTCGGGATATGGTACAGTCACCCCGCCGGGCCCGCGAACAGCACCGCCCCCGGCCGGGAAATAGAACAATCGTTCTAGATCGGTAAGGACACCAATCACCCCGCACCCGTGCTGGTCCCCGAACGCCCACAAGGCCGAGGGTCGAATCCGGGTTCTCGCACAAATCTGTGGTTGTTGCACCAGAACAACCCCAACCGTGTGCACAAATCCGGTCATGATGTTCCACATGGAACAATTCGGCCCAAAACGCCCGAGGCCCCGTTCGGCAAGCTGAAAGGCAACCCAAAATGGCCAAAGCCAAAAAACCACTCGAATTCAACGCAATCCCCGCTGGCGAAGCACAAAAAAAACAAGCCCTCGACCGAGCCCTCGCCCAAATCGACAAGGCCTTCGGCAAAGGTTCAATCATGCGCCTCGACGAGGAGGCCTACAACAACATCCCAGGCATCTCCACCGGCGCGCTCTCGCTCGATCTGGCCCTGGGCGGCAAGGGAATTCCGCGAGGCCGAATCGTCGAAATCTTCGGCCCAGAATCCTCAGGCAAAACCACCCTCGCCCTGACCGTCCTGGCCCACGCCCAAAAAGACGGCGGCGTCGCCGCCTTCATTGATGCCGAGCACGCCCTCGACCCATCTTGGGCCCGCAAAATCGGCGTCAATATCGACGACCTCCTCGTATCCCAACCAGACATGGGCGAGCAGGCACTCGAAATCTGCGAACTGCTCGTTCGATCCAACGCCGTCGATGTCGTCGTCGTCGACTCGGTCGCGGCCCTTATCCCCCGCGCCGAAATCGAAGGCGAAATGGGCGACGCCGTCGTCGGGCTTCAGGCCAGATTGATGTCCCAAGCGATGCGGAAACTCACCGGCGTGATCGCTCGCTCGAGTTGTACCGTGATCTTTATCAACCAGATCCGCGAAAAAATTGGTGTGATGTTTGGTTCGCCAGAAACCACCCCTGGCGGCCGCGCTCTCAAGTTCTACTCCTCTGTGCGACTCGACATCCGTCGGACTGGGACAATTAAGGTTGGCGACGAAGCCGTTGGGAACCATGTTCGTGTTCGGGTGGTCAAGAACAAAGTGGCACCACCGTTCCGTCAATCGGAGTTTGACATCATGTTTAATGAGGGCATCTCGATTACGGGTGATCTGATTGACATGGCGGTTGAGGATGATGTGATTGATAAGTCTGGGGCGTGGTATTCTTATGGCGATATTCGTCTGGGCCAAGGGCGGGAGAAGGCCAAGGATTATCTTCGTGAGAATCCAGAGTTGTTCGCCGAGATCCGCGAGGGCGTGCTCGATGCTCGGTTGCCTGACCGGAATAAAGTTGCGGAGGCCGAGGATTCGGCTGGGGAAGAAGTTGCCGAGGTGGTTGTTCCGAGTTCTGGAAAGAAGAAGTCCAAGAAGCAACCCGAGTTTGAGACTGCTAAGGCCTAGGCCGTGTCTGATGGTTTGGTTTTCGATGGCCCGGCTCATTCATTGAGCCGGGTTTTTGCTGCGTGGTAAACGGAGGATGGGTTGTGGTTTGTGTCGGCATACCCGTGTTTATGGGCAGCAGATATGCGTGGGAGGATTTTCATAAACGGCGTGGGTGGAGTTGGTGCGGCGGCTGCGCTCTGATTTGTGGCAGAGAATTTGAGTCATGCAGATTCAAGCCAGGAAAGAATGGTTTGGGTGGGTCGAATGAGAAGATGTTGTATTTACACTTGATTTCGAGTTGAATCAGAACGGAGTGTTTGGCAGGCGGTGAAGCAACATGCTGGACTGTTTCTGGCCTTTGAATCAAGAGCAGTTGTTGCGGTCATGAAGGCCGTCGTCATGGCCTTGTTTTATAGGTTCAACTGATTTATGTCCAGCCATCGAGAGCCCTTTTTGAACGGTCAATCAATGCGCAATATTATGAACCGGAAGGCGTTGCTTAGCGGCTTGCTAGGCTGTGTCTGACGGCTCCAAGTGTTCTTCTCTGGGTGCCCCGATGGTGGGCTTTGCCACCTTCGGGTCTTTGACCGCCAGATGTTTTTTGTACCACCAAGACCCGCAGGTGGATA
>JALSHW010000093.1 GCA_026982035.1 Phycisphaerales bacterium
GGAGTATTCGCTGCTTGATGGGGGGAATCGGACGGATAAGTTGGTGGCGCGGGTGAAGGAGTTGGGGATGGGGGCCGTGGCGATTACGGATCATGGGAATATGCATGCGGCGGTGCAGTTTTATAATTTGGCGCGCAAGGCGGGGATCAAGCCGATTTTGGGGGTTGAGGCGTATGTTGCGCCGGGGGATCGAACGGATCGGACTTATACGGGGGTGGCCGATGGTGGGCATCATCTTGTTTTGCTGGCTGAGAATCTGGCGGGGTGGGAGAATCTGCTGTATTTGTGCAGTGAGGCGTATATCAATGGGTTTTATTACAAGCCACGGATGGATCGGGGGATTTTGGAGACGCACTCAGAAGGGTTGATTGCGATCAATGGGCACCTTGGGTCGGAAATCGCTCGGCATATGGTCAAGTTTGAGCAGACGCGGGATCAGTCGCATTGGGATGCGGCGCGGGATGTGGCGGCGTGGCACCGGGAGACTTTTAAAGGGACTAAAAAAGGTCCAGGATTTTATCTGGAGTTGCAGCACCATATTGGGTTGCAGAACTCGATCAATCCGCATGTGATCAAGCTGGCGCGGGAGATGGATATTCCGTTGGTGTGTGACAATGACTCACACTTTTTGTTGGAAGAGGATCATGATGCCCATGACACGCTGATTTGTATCTCGACGGGGAAGTTTAAGAATGACCCGGATCGGATGCGGTATCCGGCGGAGTTGTATATCAAATCGGCGGCGGAGATGCGGGCGATCTTTGAATCGGATGAGTACAACAACGAAGAGATTGGCGATGCGGGGATTGAGTCGCTGGACAATACGGTGGCGATTGCGGATCGGTGTGATGTGGAGTTGCCGATTGGGGCCAACCATGCGCCGGTGGTGGTGGTCAAGGCGCCTGCCAAGAGCAAGCTGCCCAAGCACTCGGCCAAGGAGTTTGGGGGGGATTTGACGGCGTGGTATAAGGGGTATTGTGATTGCTTTGATTTGGAGCCGGCGACGGATCCGGATTTGGATCAGGCGTCGTTGAAGGTGGAGTGTGACAAGACGCTGCGGTTGTTGTGTGAGGCGGGGATGGTATGGCGGTATGGGCCTTGGATTTTAGAGCATCAGCATAAGAAGATCGAAGGGATTGATGAGTTGCCCAAGGGGCTTGAAGGGGAGGATGCGGATGGGTGGAACAAGTGGGCCCGGCTCAATCGTGAGTTGAAGATTTTGGCCGACAAGTTGATCTCGGCGTATTTTTTGATTGTGTGGGACTTTATTGACTGGGGACGGATGCGGGGGATTCCGTCGCTGGCTCGTGGTTCGGGTGTGGGGACGATGGTGGGGTATGTGCTGGGGATGAGTAATGCGTGTCCGGTGCATTATGGATTGTTGTTTGAGCGGTTTACGGATCCGGACCGGAATGAGTATCCCGATATTGATATTGATTTGTGCCAGAATGGGCGGATGGAAGTGATTCAATATGTGCGAGAGAAATACGGGCATGTGGCGCAGATTATTACTTTTGGAACTTTGAAAGCGCGGGCGGCGATTCGGGATGTGGCGCGGGTGATGGAGTTTCCGCTGGGGGATGCGGACAAGTTGGCCAAGTTGGTGCCTGAGGAGTTGGGGATTACGCTTGATAAGGCGCTGGCGCAGGAGCCGGAGTTGCAGGCGTGGTATGACCGTGATCCGGTGGTCAAGCGGATTGTTGATACGGGGCGGACTTTTGAGGGGCAGGCGCGACATTCGTCGGTTCATGCGGCGGGGGTGATTGTGGCGACTCGGCCACTTCATGAAGTGGTGCCGTTGTACAAGCAGTCTGGGTCTGAGGATTTGATTACGCAGTGGGATGGGCCGACTTGTGAGATGATGGGATTGCTCAAGATGGATTTTCTTGGGTTGCGGACATTGTCGGTGATTGAAGAGGCCAAGAAGTTGATTCGTGAGACGCTGGATGAGGAGGCGATCTGGGAAGCGGTGGGGAAGAAGAAGGAGAAAAGGAAGGGGGCGGCGATAGTGGCGCATCCGTTGGATTTGGATCGTTTGACTTATGATGATCCGTTTGTGTTTGATGTGTTTCAACGAGGCGATACGGTGGGGGTGTTTCAGTTTGAATCGGGGGGGATGCGGCGGCTGTTGACGGAGATGAAGCCGGACCGGCTTGAAGATTTGATTGCGGCCAATGCGTTGTTTCGTCCTGGGCCTATGGATTTGATACCAGATTACAACCGGCGGAAGCATGGGCAGGATCAGGTGCCTTTGGTGCATCCGATTGTCGATAAGTTCACGGCGGAGACTTATGGGGTGATGGTGTATCAGGAACAGGTCATGCAGATCGTGCATGAACTGGGGGGGATTCCGCTGCGGGATGCGTATTCGTTGATTAAGGCGATCAGTAAGAAGAAGGTGTCGGTGATTGATTCAAACCGGGCCAAGTTTATTGATGGGGCGGTGGAGAAGGGGCTTGAGGCGGCCAAGGCCGAGGAGTTGTTTGAGTTGATTCTGAAATTTGCGGGGTATGGGTTTAATAAGTCGCACTCGACGGGGTACTCGATTGTGGCGTATCAGACGGCGTATCTGAAGACTTATTTTCCGAATCATTACATGGCGGCGTTTTTGAGCTTTGAATCGCAGGCCCAGAAGGTGAGCGGTTGGATTCCGTATATTGAGGATTGCAAGCGGACTCGATTTATTGATCCTCAAAGTGGGGAGACTGTGAAGATTGGGATTGAGGTCAATGCGCCGGATGTGAATCTATCGCGGACGGATTTTTGTGTGGTGTATGGCGATGATGAGAAGCCGTCGGCGGGTGGGGGGCAGGTTCGGTTTGGGATGCGGGCAATTAAGGGGGCGGGGACCAAGGCGATTGAGGGGATTGTGAAGGAGCGGGATTTTGGTATTGATCCTGAGAAACCTGAGCGGAAGCCGTTTGCGTCGTTGTTTGATTTTTGTGAGCGGGTGCCTGCGGGGTCTGTGAATAAGGGGACGATTGAGGCGTTGATTCGGGCGGGGGCTTTTGATTCGGTGCATGGGCGGGACGAGCGGGCGTCGATGATTGCCAGCATTGAGTCGGCGGTGAGTGCGGGGCAGTCGATTGCGTCGGACAAGGCGGCGGGGCAGGGGGCGTTGTTTGGATTCGGAGGGGGAGAAGAAACGCAGGCGGAGGAACTTCCCGAAACCCCTCTTGTTAAAGTAGACGCTTGGAGTGAGTCGGAGACCTTGCGGCTGGAGAAGGAGACGCTTGGTTTTTATGTGTCGAGCCATCCGATGGAGGAGTGGGGGGATTGGGTGCGGGTGTTTACATCGGAGACTGTTGGGAAGTTGAAGGGGTTGCCTCAGGATAAGCGGGTGATTGTGCCTGCGATGGTGCAGGGGGTGCGGACGATTGTGACCAAGAATGGTCGGAGTGCTGGGCAGAAGATGGCGATTTTGACGATTGAGGATGCGACGGGGACGGCTGAGGCGGTGATGTTTTCGAATGTGTATGGGCAGTTTGGGCATTTGACGGATACGGATATGCCAAAGTTCTTTATGGGGCGGTTGGATCATTCGCGTGGGGATGCGCAGGTGATTTTGGATCGTGTGGTGCCGATTGATGGGCATCCGCTTGAGCAGGGGACGATTCAGGTGATGGTGCGGGAATCAAGAGTGAATGGGGATGCTGGGGAGGTGATTGATCGTGTTCGGGGGATTTTGGAGACGCCTGCGGATGCGTCTGATTTATCGATTGGGAAGAGTGCTCGGCCTGTGATGGTGATTGTGGAGATTGATGGGGCTTGGGTTTTGGTGGAGCCTGGGGAGGGGGAAGGTGGGAAGCGGATGATGACGCATATGAGGCCTGAGCTTGTGCGGGCGATTGGGGAGGAGTTGGGGAGGGATTCTGTGCGGTTGAGTGGGGGGGTGAGTGTGGAGCTCAATAAGGATGATCGGCGGCGGTCGTATGCCAAATCATGATTGTCAATTGTTTGCTTCCTTTGCAGACTTTGCGGCTGAGATCATTGGGAGTGAGATGAGCACGAAGCCGATGACGGTGTAAAAACCGAGACTGATAAGAACTGCGAGTGGGGAGCCCATGCCTGTATCGGGTTCTTCCCAGGGCATGAGGGCTCGTGTGATTGGGATGGAGAGGCCGATGAGGGCGGCTAGATAG
>JALSHW010000094.1 GCA_026982035.1 Phycisphaerales bacterium
GCGACGGTCTTCCGCCAGCGGCCTCGCTCGGCTTCTGAGCAATCTTCCAGCGTGTTCCATTTTTTCCAGCGATCCCATTGATGCGGGAAGATCAATCGTCCCGGGAGCGTTGAACACATGCCCCAGCCGGCGAGTGCAAAGTCGTCCTCAGCCGGCCAGCGGGGTCCAAAGCCCACGCCATCTTGAGGACGCGATGAACCCAGAAACGGAATCAGGAGAAACCGGGTGACGGCCCAACTGAAGACAAACCCCTGCCCAAGCAAGGCCTGGTACCATCGAGGGGTGACGGACTGGGGATCACAAGCCAGCATGTTGTGGGCGTGGGTGGTTCCTGAACGGTAGTAGCCAACGATGACCAGGACCCCAGGCCGATGGTCGAAGCGTTCGGGGGTTTTGTTGAAAAGCGACCAGCCGAGCCCAAAGAGGATTCGTTCGGGGAGCGACCAGATGGTGCCGATGATGCTGGTGAACCCGATCCCGAGCAGGCGGAGCCAGTAGCGGGGGTGGGTTGAATGGCCATAGAGCATTCTGAGCCAGACATCAATGGGTGCCAGAGCCAGCAGATGGGCAACGGGCATGGCAAACTTGGCGCGATTCGAGTGAATGGGATCGTGTTGTTGTTTGTGAACGCTCACCATTGAGGATATGCCTGGGAAGTGTGGGTTGTGTTTGATGGGAACCGGGCGTTGGTTGGGTGCCCGCAGGGTATTTCTTGCGTACTGTCTTTCAATGAGTACCACCACCACATCCACGACCACCAATACCCGGCCCCACCCGCTTCTTGTTTCGCTTGGTTTGACCACCCACCCCCGCGTGGTGATGGACATCACCGGGAACGAAACCCCTGAGAGCGATGGAATCATTGTCGTCCACAACCCGGCAACGGGTTTGCCACTGGCGGGTGTTCGACTCGACGACGCGGCGTCGTATGAAGCGACGACCGCCAAGGCCGCTGCGGCATTCAAAGAATTTCGCATGGTTCCAGCCCCCCAACGCGGGGAGATGGTCCGGCGCATCGGCAACGAGTTCCGAGCCGTGCTTGAAGATTTGGGTTCGTTGTTGTCGCTTGAGATGGGCAAGATCAAGGCCGAGGGTATTGGTGAGGTACAAGAGACGATTGATATTGCCGATTATGCGGTGGGCATGTCGCGTCAGTTGTGCGGGATCACGATGCCTTCGGAACGACCAGAACACGCGATGAAGGAGCAGTGGTTGCCACTGGGGCCCGTCGGTGTGATTACGGCATTCAATTTTCCAAACGCCGTCTGGGGCTGGAACGCGATGCTCGCAGCGATCGCTGGGGACACAACCGTCTGGAAACCATCGCTGCTCGCGCCACTCACCGCAATCGCAACAAACATGATCGGCGAGAAGATCGCCAAAGAAATGGGCTTTGACAATATCTTCCAACTCGTCATCGGCACCGATGATGTCGTTGGCGAGACGATGATCGCGGATCGTCGGTATCCGTTGATCAGTGCGACGGGATCGTGCCGCATGGGTCGGCGGGTCGGTGCGGTGGTTGCGGGACGGCTCGGCAAGTGTCTGCTCGAACTTGGTGGGAACAATGCGGTGATTCTTGAGCCGGATGCGAATCTGGATTTGGCTCTCAAATCAACGGTTTTCGGTGCGGTCGGGACGGCCGGTCAGCGGTGTACCTCGACGCGGCGACTCATTATCCACGAATCCATCGCCGATGCGTTTACCGCCAAGTTGGTCAAAGCGTATGAAACGGTCAAGATTGGCGATCCGCTGGATGAATCGGTGTTGATGGGGCCATTGATTTCAGAAGATTCGGTACAGCAGTACGAACACGCGGTCAGTGAAGCGGTCAAGCAAGGCGGGACGCTGATGACCGGCGGGGAGCGCGTCGAACTTGCTGGAGCGTTGAGCGGCGGGCACTTTGTCAAGCCGACGATTATCCGGGTTCCAGAATCCAATGAACTCCCAATGGCGATGGAAGAGACCTTTGCACCAATCTTGTATGTGTTCACTTACAAGACGCTCGACGAGGCCTTGGACATGCACAATGGTGTTGTTCAGGGCTTGAGCAGCGCGATCTTTACCGGATCGACCAACACGGCCCAGCGGTTCTTGTCACCGACGGGAGCGGGTTCTGATTGCGGGATTGCCAATATTAATCTGGGGACATCGGGCGCCGAGATCGGCGGGGCGTTCGGCGGAGAGAAGGATACGGGCGGGGGTCGAGAGTCAGGTTCTGATGCGTGGAAGGTGTACATGCGTCGCCAGACCTGTACAATCAACTATGGAGATGAGCTCACACTTGCACAGGGGATTCGCTTTGAGTAAGCAACAAGCCACCGTTGATCATTTGGCCAACACCGCCATTGCTGAGATTGTCTCTGGGATGACTGTGGGGCTTGGTGCTGGGTTGACCGCAGCCCGCGGGATTCATGCCTTGGCCCAGCGGGTGATTGATGATGGGATGGACATTAACTGTGTCGCGGCTTCTGAACGGGCCGAGGATCTGGGGCGTTCGCTTGGTCTGAAGATCATCGACTTTGCAATGCTCGAAGAGATTGATATTTTGGTCGATGGGGCCGATGAGGTGGATCGTTCGATGGTGGTGCTCAAGGGGTCGCGTGGAGCGATGACCCGTGAGCGGATTTTGTGCTGGGCATCGAAGCGGACGATCTTTATGGTTGGGGAGAAGAAAGTTGCCGTTGAGAAGGTTGGGGTTTCGTGCCCGCTTCCGATTGCGATCATGGCCTATGGGGTTGCTTCAACCCGCAAAGCACTTCGTCATATTGGAATCAATGGGGTGATCCGTCAGGATATGGATGGCCGACTGTTCTTGACGGATAACGGGAATCTGGTGCTTGATGCAACGATCAATGGCAATGAGAACCTGCCTGAACTGGCGATGGGTCTCAACGATATTCCGGGTGTGATCGATCACGGGTTGTTTATTGATGAGGCCGACACGATCCTCATTGAAAAAGAAGACGGCACCATCGAACGACTCGACCGGGCGGGAACCTAAACCGGATAACCGAATCGTTCACAGATCGCATTGAGGCGTTCGAGTTGATCGCCCATGCACTCGGCATATGGAGCCCATTTGGCAAGTGACCCGGTGTAGATACCTTGGGCGGCTTGGTGCGGTTGGAGCGTGGGAACGATGCGTTTGCGTTTGGAAAAATTCAGACAGGCATCGTCCCAAGGAAGCCCGGCAAACTCGACAATCTCTCGCGTTTTGGTTTCTGGGTCTTTGACGATCTGCTCGTAGTCACCCGCGGTAATGTCGATCCACGGGGCGTGTTTCGAGATGGCATCGAGCCAGTATTGGTGCATCTGGAATCTCAGTTCGATCATGCTGACGATTGAGGAGAACTCGTTGGTCCAGGCGTGGCCATGGGCAAAGTTGCGGAAGAAACATGAGAGCGCGATGTCGCGTGGATCGCGTCGGGTGATGATCATCTTGGAGCCGGGTGCGATGGCGGCCAAGAGCCCGATGTGTTCATCATTTCCAGGGTTCTTATCGACGACATACTGAGTGCCTTTGGATCGGGCGTGGAGGTCTTGGAGCAGTTGGGCACCGATTTTGGATCGTTTCTTGGTCGACATTCGTTTGATCGAATCGATCGAGGGCTTGGGATAGAGCTTGAGATCCGCAGCGGATTTGATGAGGAATGGAGCTTCGCCAGCGCTTTCGGCTTGGGGATGGGCTGAGAGGATTTGTTCGAGCAGTGTGGTGCCTGATCTGGGCATGCCTGAGATCATGAGAATTTCAGGCAATGGATTTGGACCAGAGTCATCGGGTTCGAGTGATTTGAGCATTTCTGGATTGAAGATATCCATCATGATGTTGATGCGTGTGGCGTAGTGGTCGATGCTCGTGTCCAACTTGTTTTTGACGGCTCCTTTGATGACATGACGACCAAACCCGCCATCGGTTTTGAGGGCGTTGCCTCTCTTGGCAGCTTCCCAGGCATTGGTGTAGTCTTGCTGTTTTTCAAGGAGCGTTGAGAGCATGTACTCCAGTTCAACCCTTGGTGCATCTTTGATGGCGGGGTCTTTGAGTCGTTTTTGAATCCGTTCCACCGCTTCATCGACGCGCCCGGCCTTGGGTGCCAGTTCACCCAAGGTATGGTCCAGGTCCCAAC
>JALSHW010000095.1 GCA_026982035.1 Phycisphaerales bacterium
TCAACGGCAACCGGCAGCCGATGAATTTCGTCAATGAACAGCACATCGCCTGCGTTGAGTCGCGTCAGAGCAGCCACCAAATCCGTCCCTCGCGCCAGTGCAGGTCCTGAAGTGACATGGAGATTGGTTCCCAGTTCCGTGGCAATGACATGGGCCAGGGTGGTCTTGCCGAGCCCTGGTGGGCCGTGGAGTAGTACATGTTCGAGATGTTCGCGGGGCTGGCCTTGGGCCTTGGCGTCTTGCCTGGCTTGGACGGCCTGAACCGCAATCAAAATCCGCTCCACAAGCTCGGCCTGCCCAATGTACTCATCAAGGGATTGGGGACGCAGTGCCCAGTTGGTCTGGTCTTCAAGCTCAGATGCTGGGGACGATGAAATGAGGCGTTCGGTGCTCATGGTTTATATTGTATCGGGATTTGTTCGTGTTTGGGATGAATCCGTCGAAATCATCGAGGAATTGGCGCACAAAAAACGGGGATCGGTCCAAGGCCGATCCCCGTGTGGATTGAGATGTTGATTGTCAATCAATCATGGCTGTGGTCATGGATCGAGCCGACTGGGGGGAGGTTTCGTTGGATGGTTGCTTCATCGGTAAACACTTCGCCATCGCGTGGGAGCAGGCCTGGAGCGTTGGCGAGGTTGTAGGCAACCAGAGCCATGTTGGTCGCCGACTGGACCAGGTATTCCTCGATGGCTTGGTCGAAGCGATCATTCTGCGTATGCCAGGAGTACTGGTAGTTGGCGCGTCCGGTTTCATCCCAGAAGAATCCGGGAACACCGACGGCATTGAATGCAGCGTGATCGGAGCCGCCATGGGTTTCGATTTTACCTCCGGTTGGACGGATATTGACATTCATGTATCCTGCCAATTCGTCGTTGTCCGGATCGTCATCATGCATGGCTGCGTCGTAGTCGGTTTTGGAGAAGAAGACGCCGTTGGTCGCTGCGCTGGCCGCGGCGAGGTAGTCAACCATGAAGTCGGCGGCGGGAATACCACCTTCGTAGTTGGTGCCGCCATCATCGACAAAGGCGGCGGAGATTTTGCTGAGTTCTTCTTCGGACAAAGAAGCAACATAGGCCTTGGAGCCCATGAGCCCTTGTTCTTCACCGCCCCAGAGGGCGATGCGAATGGTGCGTTTGGGTTTGACGCCGGATTCCATCAGAATCCGTGCCGCTTCGGTGACGACGGCTGTGCCGGTGCCGTTGTCAACTGCTCCCTTTGAACCGGGTCCATCCCATGAATCAATGTGGGCCGAGATGATGATGACTTCGTCGGGGAACTCGGTGCCTGGGATTTCGGCGATGACATTGTACACGGGGATTGGACCAGCGGTGAGTTGGTGATCAAGGTCAAACTCGACCTGGATATTGAGCCCTTCGCTGATTCGAGCGGCGATGAAGTCGTAGTCGCTTTGCCGAACATTGACTTCAATGTCGGTGGGGTAATCCTCGACTTTTCGGTTGATCCAGTCATTGGCCGAAGTTGTCCAGACCCGTTCGTCCTTGGAACTGGATACAAATCCAGATGGATTCTCGGCAAGAACCGCAGCCAAAGCGTCCAAGGAATCTTGTTCTGCAAGTTCTTCATCCGAGAGTGCTTTGGAATCGCTGCGGAGAAACTCAATGGGATATTCCTTGCCAGAAGTGACTGATACGGAAGTTCCGGTGGCTTTTTCGCCATCAAAATTGATGGTGATGTTTGATGAGCCCATCGAATGGGTCCACTTGAACTTGAGTGTGTCGCCTTCACGCGAGGCCTCGGCCAATGGACCCTCGGCAAAGCCGTCGATGGCCATGTGGCCTTCGATGTTTTCACCGGATTCGTCGAGTGTGAGCGTTGCGGGGATTTTTGAGCCGTTGTAATCGAAGCTGCCAACCCATTGGACGCCGGGGAGTACCTCGGTGTCAACGGGTTCGTCTTCGCGCTCAATACCTTGGCGGATTTCATGGCGTTGATCCATGCGGTCACGCATCATGAATCCGGTTGAACGGATGCCTCGTTTGCCGCTGTAGTTTGGGTTGAGCAGAACCCAAGCGCCTTCGTAGTTGCCACGGTTTGATTCATAGTCGGACATTGATTCGGGCATGAACATGACATGGCCGGTTGTTGGGCCATCGGTGCCAATGGTCCAAGAGAGTGTGGAGAACTCCATCGAGCGGAGTTCTTTGGGATCGGTGTCTGGATCGTCGGATACCATCAAGATTTTGCCGGTGCTTTCTCCTCGGTCGAATCGAGTTTCGATGGTGCCATAGTTGTGGAGGCGTGAGTTGGCGAGTCCCCAGTCGGCGAATTGATTGCGTGCCCAGCGTTGCGAGTCTTCGAGATTGGTTGATCCCGTCAAGCGTGGGCCATAATCCTCAACATAGACCCGGAGAATGTCCATGACCTGAGAATGGTTTTTCCCTTGGTCAATGATGGCATCGACTGCTCTTGTGTTGCCCATGTTGATATCGGGAATATCAACTTGCTCTCCGTTGACCATGGCGTATTGATTGCCGCTGGTGTTGAGGGGACGGCTTGTGGTGGAGGACTGGCATCCTCCAAGGGCGACTGCAAGCCCGGCGAGTGCCGACAATGCACTGGTGGTGGTCAAATGATATGATTGAAAACGCATCTACACTTCTCCTGAAGGAATGGTCTGGTTCTGAGATCCACGACGCCCAGGCACCGAGCCAGGGAGTACGGTTCAACATCATACCAGCGGATCAAGGAAATGGATGCACCTGAACCAATTTGGTCAGACCGGTTTAGTCAGATCGGTTTGTTCAGATCGGCAATCCCTTGCGTTTCCACAGCGAAAGAAGTCGATCCAGTTCAATCGGCTCCCAGAGTCGCCCGTTGGACAAACGAACACGCATCAAATCGCCATGGGCGTCATAGAGGGTTGTGGTGGGGGGGGTTGTGGGGGAGGTCTTTGTGGTGATGCTCCAGAGCCCAGGTGATTGAGGCGGCTGTTCGGAAATATCCCACCGGAGCGTCACCGAGTTGGTGACGGGGTTGTAGGCATAGGAAGCAAAATCGCCTTGGAGTTGCTTGTGGGCGATCAAGGCACCGATCAGGTAGGACTGGACCTGCGTGATGTAGCCATTTTCAGGAATAAACGGGCTGATGGTGGTGGGGGTGCCAACATCTTTGACCGTGGTGATGGTGAGTTTGCCCTTGATTCGGGCTCCTGTGATGGCCGAGTCTTCCGAAATGGCTCGGCCTTCCAAATCAAGATTGTTTTCATCTTTGAGGGTCATCCGGATGGTCCATGTTTCTTCTTCAGCATCAAGAGACATATAGAACATGGCTCGCGAATCAATTCGGAGTCCATTGTCCATAGCCATTGAGTCGATTTGCAGCAGGTATCCGAGTTTGCGATCTTCTGCGCTCCATTTGGACTTGTCTTTGGTCCCCAACTCGCCCTTGTAGCCCGACCATGACCGGATTCGACGGTATCCATGCTCCGTGGCATCCATCTCGTCGCCGGATTTGGCGGGGGTGTAGAGCCGTTCCCAGCGTTCACCTTTTTTGCCGGTCAATACGGCTGCGTAATCGTCGATGGTGAGTTGATCAAGCAGGGCGTTGGTTGATTGGAAACCCGCCGATCTTTTGAGTGTCTGGGTCGTCATTTCCTGAAGGTTCATGGTGCCGATCGAGGTTTCATACATCACTCGGGCGATCTCAAACTGTTTTTCGGTGCCTTGGAGGGTGAAATCGAAGATCAGGAAATTTTGTGGCTTGTGTCCAAAGATGGTGACACCCCGGTAAATTGGATGCCCCCCTTGGGTGGGGCTGGGGGTGCGGATGTAGAATCGGTGTCCAGTCCAGATTCCGACACGAAGATTGGGTTGCTCGACGATGGTCATCGCGCCGGGAGTATTGAGAAGCCGATCCCGGATGGAGTTGGTCGCTTGGGTGGCGGTGAGTTTTTCGTTGGTGGTTCGTTGTTCTTTGATGATGATCGTGCCCAGATCCGCTGGCAGGGAAATCCCAGTGCTGGTCTTGTTGCCGATCCGGACGGTTTCGGCTTGGGCCCCCTTGGGCAGATTCAGCGTCAATCCAATTGAATCGATGGTAATCGGGTCGATTTCGAGTTCGGTCAGACTGGTCGATGGAGCCGAATTGCCGGGTTGGGGGG
>JALSHW010000096.1 GCA_026982035.1 Phycisphaerales bacterium
GTGTGCTTGGGTCGGGTGAGTTGCCTACGACGGACAGTGATGAGCAGCGGTATGCGATGTTTGCCCGGCTTCGGCGGGTGATTGGGGAGTTTGGATTTACGGGGATTTTGGTGGTGATTGATCGGGTGGATGAGCCGACGCTGGTCAATGGGGATCCTGATCGGATGCGGTCGTTGATTTGGCCGATGTTGAATAATAAGTTTTTGCAGCTTGATGGGGTGGGGATCAAGATGTTGTTGCCGATTGAGCTTCGGCATGCGTTGTTCAAAGAGTCCAGCGCGTTCTTTCAAGAGGCGCGGCTGGATAAACAGAACATGGTTGAGCGGCTCGCGTGGACTGGGGCGATGCTCTATGACTTGTGCAATGCTCGGCTGGCGGTGTGCCGGCCTGCCAATGCTCCGGCACTTGGGCTTGTTGATATGTTTACTGAGGATGTGAGCCGACAGGATTTGGTTGAGGCGCTTGGGTCGATGCAGCAGCCGCGGGATGCTTTTAAGTTTATGTATCGGTGTTTGAATGAACATTGTGCGAGTGTGACGGCTGATGATGGGTCGTGGCGGATTGCCAGGCATGTGCTTGATCAGGTTCGGCGGGATGAAGGGGAGCGGGTGATGCAGTTGCAGCGTGGGATTCGACCTGCGTAAGTTTTATGAGATGATGAGCATAGAAAAACCGCCCGGTGTGTGCCGGGCGGTTTTTTGTTTCGAGATGAGTCATTCCAAGTGGGTTAGAGATGGAACGAGTGTCGAGCGTCGGATTTAGCGACGACGACGGGTGGCCACGAGGCCGCCGAGGCCCAGGAGGGCGACTGCACTTGGTGCTGGGATGATATTGATGTTTGGAGCGAAGAAGTCTTGGCCTCCGAAGTTGATGCTGAAACCGAAGGAATCTTGGTAGGTTTCGTAGTACGCAGCGAGTTGATCGAGCTTATCGAATCGGTCCGGGTCGCTGGCGTCAATGGCGGTGGTCCAGGTGTGGCCGGCGCCGAGGGTTCCGGTCCAGTTGGTGGCGGTCCATGCCATACCTGAGATGGCGAAGAATCCGACATAATCACCGCTCATGTCGGTGCTTGTGGAGCCATCGGCCCGGACTCCGATTCGCGGGCCGCCGAGGGCACCAAATGGAATATCTCCGGTGATGGTTGCTGAAGAGCCGCCCCAGGTGTCGCTGTAGTTTCTTGTACCTGAGAGGAGCATGTTGTTGTCCATGAAGACGCCGTTGGCGGCGTCGACATTTGTGTCGGTGATGTAGTAGGCCCATGATGGACGGGTGCCGTATTCATTGGCGGCAAAGACACCGTTCAAACTTTGGAAAGTGGTGACCAAGGTTTGCATGCCTGTGACTTCGGAAGTGTTGACGAACAGGCCGTTGTCGACGCCGCCCATGTTGAGGATGGAGTCCATGGCATCGGCTGCAAACTGTGCGTAGCTTGGGGCACCAAAGACATTTGGCGCAGCGGCGGTGTACCAATCGACGGTGATGGCGGCGTTTGCGGCCCCGGCGATGCTTGCAATGATGGCGCACGAAATAACTGTGTTTTTCGTATTCATTTCTTTCTTCTCTCTCATACTGTGTGTGCCGAGTTGTATCTCGTCACACGGGTTCTCTCTAGCACTTCGTGAGATACGCCCACGAGTCCCAAGGGCATTATAGACACAATTGACCAGTTTTGGAATGCAATTCTACTGCAACTTGTAAATTAGGTAGTATCCATGTAGTTTTTTGAAATGGATGTTGGCAAGGTTCTTGTCTTGGTGGAAAAAACATAGTTTGGAATCAGCGGAGGCGTTTAAGGCGGGCGTATTGGAGGACGAGAGTTTTTCGGCCTACGGCTTTGAACTCGATGATGACGCGGGCGTTTTGGCCTGGGGTTGTTTTCATGACGACGCCTTGGCCGAACTGGGGGTGGGAGACGGTGCAGCCGACGGGGTATTGGTTGGTGTTGGAAGACACAGGCGGGACGCCTGTGCCACGGGTTTCTGGGGGATTGATTGAGGGGCGGGCGGGGATTGATTTTCTTGGTTCGATGTTGGCCAGGCGTTGTTCTCTTGCGTCGTTGATGGCTTTGTGGTCTGGTTTGAAGTTTGCGAATGAGCCGGGGGCGTATCGGGAGGATGAAGATTTGTTGCTGAAGGCGTCGTCGTATTCGCCCATTCCTCCGCCGTACCCCCCAACGCCATTGTCGGTTTGATCTGAGAAGATGATGTTTTCGTTGCCGATTTCTTCTAAGAAGCGGGATTTGATGGTGCGTTCGGTGATGCCTCGGATGGTTCTTCTTGCGGCGTTGGAGATTTGGAGGTGCTTCATGGAGCGGGTGATGCCTACGAAGGCGAGGCGGCGTTCTTCTTCGAGTTCGGCGTTGGATTCTGCGGCGCGTGAGTGGGGGAGGGTGCCTTCTTCAAGGGCGATCATGGCGACGGCGGGGAACTCTAAACCCTTGCTTGCGTGGAGGGTCATGAGGGTGACGGCGCCGGATTCACTGTCAACTGCATCGGCGTCGGCGATGAGGGCGATGGATTCGAGGTAGGCGCGGACGAGGGCCAGGAGTGGGGGTGTGGTTGTGGATATATCAAGTTGCGGTGGCACAGGCGTCCCGCCTGTGTCTTCTCTTGAAGTTGACTCTGATGTATCCGAAGTCATCACAGGCGGGACGCCTGTGCCACGGGGTTGTGTGGATTCGGGGGGTGGATCGGAGAATGCGGGGTCTTCGGCGGGGTCGAACTCGCGTTCGAAATCTCTTGCTGAGGTGATGAGTTCGTTGAGGTTGTCCAAGCGTTCTTCATCGGATTCGCTGCCTGAGGCCTTGGCTTGTTTGGTGTAGTGGGCTTCGAGGGTGGATTCGGTGATGACGCGTTCGACGAGTTCGTGGAGATTTGTGGAGATGGAGGTGCCCATGAAGGCGCCGCCTCCGGTCCATTCGTTGATCATGGTGGTGAATTTTTGGATTGATTTGGTGGCTCGGTCGGAGAGTCCGAGTTCGCTGGCGCGGTTGAGGCCTTGCCAGAGGGTGATGCCGGCTCTTGAAGCGGCGCCTTGGATGGTGTCGAGGGTTGTTTTGCCGATGCCTCGGGTGGGGGTGTTGATGACGCGGAGGAGGGAGACTGGGTCGGATGGGTTGGCGATGACTCGCAAATAGGCGATGGCGTTTTTGATTTCTTCGCGGTCAAAGAAGGCGGTGCCTCGTGCGATTCGGTAGGGGATTGCGGATTGGCGCATGGCGTCTTCGAGGGTGCGGGAGAGGGCGTTGGTGCGGTAGAAGACGGCCATGTCTTTCCAGGGGATGTTGTGGTCTTGGTTGAGATTGCGGAACCAGTCGGCGACGAGTTCGGATTCGTGGCGTTCGTCGTTGGTGGTCAGGACGGTGATGGGCTCGCCGCCTGGTGTTGAGGTGAAGAGGGGTTTGTCTTTGCGTTTGGTGTTGTGTTTGATGAGGGTGTCGGCGGCCATCAAGATGGGCTCGGTTGAGCGGAAGTTTTCGCCGAGCATGATGACTTTGGCGCCGGGGTAGTGTTCTTCAAAGTCGAGGATGTTGGAGATGTCGGCGCCGCGCCAGCCGTAGATGGCTTGGTCTGGGTCGCCGACGACGCAGATGTTCGGCCCCCCAAGTTCGCTGTCTTCCTCCATGCCTGGGAGTGGTGGGGGAGAGGAGGCCAGGAGGGAGGCGATTTTGAATTGGACGGAGTTGGTGTCTTGGTATTCGTCGATGAGGAGGTATCGCCAGCGGTTGTTGAGCTCTTCTTTGATGTCGGGGTGGGTGTCGAGGATTTTGGCGGCGAAGAGGAGGAGGTCGTCGAAGTCGATGGCTCCGGCTTTTCGGAGTGATGCTTCGTAGGCGATGTAGATTTTGGCGATTTGCTTTGAGTAGTAGTCGAAGGCGTTGGCTTCGTATTTTTTGGCGTCCATCATCTCGTTTTTGGCGGTGGAGATGCTTGAGAGGACCGAGCGTGGGGGCCAGTTGGATGCTTGGAGGTTCATGGATTTGAGGACGCGTTTCATGGCGGTCATTTGGTCTGAGCTGGCGTAGATGGTGTAGTCGGCTTTGAGGCCTGGGATTTCTACGCGTTCGGCGTAGCGGCGGAGGAGGCGGGCGCAGAGGGAGTGGAAGGT
>JALSHW010000097.1 GCA_026982035.1 Phycisphaerales bacterium
CAGGGCAGGGTTTGCCCGGACGCAGTTGTGATTCATTGGTTGAGCGTGGCGACGGTGGTCGCCCCCGAGCTTTGGGTTGCCTGGAAAAGAAATTAGACTGCGAACTTTTCATGGGTTTTCTGTACATTCTGTACATTGTCTCATGGGGAAGAATGGGTTTGGATGACCATGCTTACAGGCATATTGGAATGGCCATCGCGTACTGAGGGGCGTGTTCGTATGAACGGATCGGCCGTTCGTACGGCTGAGGGTGCTGAAATTAGTGACGATCCGTTTGTACCTGTTCATTTTGGCGAGGAGTTGCCTTTGCGTGATGGGTTGAAGGTGGAGGTGGTTGTGGAGATGAAGAAGCCGCGGCGGAGGCGTCGTGGGAAGAACAAGCGGGGGAGTGGGGGGCCTCGGGAAGCCAGGCCTGTGGTGGAGCGGTTTGTGAGCATTGAGGGGATGAGTCCTGAGGAGTTTGCCAATCGGAAGAAGTTTGAGGATTTGACTTCGATTGATCCTGAGCCGATTTTGAATTTGGAGTATCCGGGGTGTGCGCCTTCGTGTCGGTTGATTGATTTGTTTTGTCCGATTGGGCGTGGGCAGCGGGGGATGATTGTTTCGCCTCCTAAGGCGGGGAAGACGACGCTTCTCAAGGATATTACGAAGGGGATTCTGATGAATCACCCGGATGTGCATGTGATGGCGTTGTTGATTGATGAGCGGCCTGAGGAGGTGACGGATTTTACAAGGGCGTTTCTTGGGAATCTTGCGCAGCGTGAGGGTGATGCGGCGTGGGATAAGCCGTGGGCTCGGGATCAGATCGAGATTTTTGCATCGAGCAATGACCACGACATCAAGCGGCATATTGAGATTTCAACCCAGGCGTTGGAGCGGTGCAAGCGGATGGTGGAGGATGGGAGGCATGTGTTTGTGGTGCTTGATTCGTTGACGCGGCTTGGGCGGGCGTTCAATCGTTCCAATAGACATGCCAATTCTGGGCGGACGCTTTCGGGTGGGATTGATTCGAAGGCGCTCGAGGTTCCCAAGCGGATATTTGGTGCGGCTCGGAATACTGAAGAGGGAGGGTCGCTGACGATTATTGCGACTTGTTTGGTGGATACGGGGTCGCAGGGGGATCAGGTGATCTTTGAGGAGTTTAAGGGGACGGGGAATATGGAGTTGATCTTGGACAGGAAAATCGCTGAGAAGCGGTTGTTTCCGGCGATTAACTTGGCGGCGAGTGGGACGCGCAGGGATGAGAAGTTGATTGGGGCTGAGCCACTCAAGACGATCACGGCGTTGCGTCGTCGGATGATGAATATGCCTCCGCCTCAGCAGGTGGAGCAGTTGTTGGCTGCGCTTGCTCGGTTTGAGACCAATGAGGGGTTGGTTGGTAAGGCGTAGGGGTACGATCCATTTTGCTTATTCAGGTTGCTTGTTTTTTACTTTGATTTGAAAGCGGGATCTGGTAGGATCGTATTTGCTGTTTCGTTATGAGTTTTTAGAAGTGGAGAAATCAAGGATGAATTGTTCAAAGACCCCTGTATTTGCATTGGCGTTGGTTGTGATGTGTGGGGCGGCCGGTGCCCAGGTGCCGGTGGGGTGGACCTTTGAGATTCAGTGTCGGTCGAGTTTGGATGCGGGGACGCCTGCGTTGAACTTGCCGTTTCCGAGTTCGTTGTCGTCGCAGTATGTGTCGATTGGGGATGATGGGGATGTGGCGATTCGGGTGGTGCTTGGGGGGCAAGAGGGGGTGTTTTATGGTCAGGGTGGTGTGGGGGGAATGATTTTTACGGCTCCGGTGTTGGGTGATCCGGTGTGGTCGACGACGCTTGATCTTCGCAATGGGATGATTGCCATTGAGCTTGGTGGGTTTGGTGATGGGGCGGAGTTGTACGACACTTCGGGGGCACTATTGGAAATTTTTTCAGGTGGCGGGTCTGAAGGGGTGTCGAGCGTGAGTTCGGTGACTTTGGCGAGTGATGGGGCGGTGTGTTATCGCGGGGACTTTGGGTCTGAGGACAAGTTGGTGATTGATCAGTTTGTTGATGGTGTGCGGACGCAGGTTTCGATTGCGGATACTTTTTCTGGTGAGTATTCGTTTCTTTTTGCGCCTGAGATGAATGATGCTCGTCAGGTGGTGACGAGTACGATTCCGGAGACTGGGCCGAGCCGGCGGGTTGTTCGGTTTGATTCTTTTGGGGTGCCGACGACGGTTGCTGAGACGGGCGGGATGTGGAACGCGGTGGTAAACTCGACGGCGATTGCGCAGAACGGGGATGTGGCGTTTTCAGCGAGGCGGACATCAGGGTCGATTTGGGAAGTCAATCACTGGGATGGTGTGGCGACGACGATGGTTGCCAGCGGGGATGATGCGGATATTCAGAATGGTTCGATTGCGAATTTTCCGCCTGTGGTGAACTCGAATGGATGGGTGGCGTTTCGGGCGACTGATGTTGCCAACGATTCGACGGCGATCTGGGTGGGGGATGGTGAGAATTTGGTGAAGTTGATCGAGTATGGCCAGATGATTGAGACGGATCTTGGAGATTTGGCGTTGGGGGTTGATTTTGGTGGGTTTGATGGGAGGCAGGTGACCAGTGGGGCGATTGATATCAATGATGCGGGTCAGGTGGCGTTTAGTGCGTTTTTACGCAATGGGACTGTTGGGGTGTTTGTGGCGACGCCTGTGATGGGGTGCGCGGCGGATTTGACGGGGGAGGGGGATTTGAATTTCTTGGATGTTTCGGCGTTTCTTGTGGCGTTTGGGAATCAGGATTCGGTGGCGGATTTCTCTGGAGAAGGGGATTTCAATTTTCTTGATGTCAGCGCGTTTTTGGCGGCGTTTGGAGAGGGGTGCCCGTAAAGGGAGTGGTTTGGGTGGGTGGATTTGGTCTTTGGTTTGTTTTTGATTCGTTTTTGGATTTGGGGATGTGCCTGCTGAGGAAGAGTCCGAGGTGGAGGAGTTGTTTGTTTTCTCCTGGGCGTGAGTTTTCGCAGAAGTCCCAGAGTTCGTTGATCATGGTGTTGAGTTGGGCGAGTTGTTCTTTGTCGACCCAGACGGAGTGTCCGCCGCAGTGGTGGTTTCGTTGGTTGGTGCGGGGGATGGCGCCGGGTTTGTTGGCTGATTTGAGGTGTTTGCGTGCCAGGAGGCGTGATAGGGCTTTGGCGAAGGTGTTGTGGTAGTCGAGGTTGTCGGGGTCGTCTTGGTTGAATCGTGTACCGAACATGGTGGCTTTGGGTTTGTAGAGTTGTTCGTAGCGTTTTCCGGTGAGTCGGGTGTCTGATTCGAAGATGAGGCCTCGTTGGATGAGCTGTTGGATGTGGGGGTAGAGTGAGGTTCGGGCGCGGGCGGTGAACTCGGCGATGTCGGCGGCGGAGCATTGGCCGAGTGCTGAGACGGCGTCGAGGATTTCCCAGCGGATGGGGTTGGCGAGGACTTTCATGGTTTCGGTATCTTCAACCACGAAGTATGGCATGGGTTCTGGTGGGGTGGATTGGGTCATGATGGTTTTTGAAATGAAGTATGGGAATGGAACTGTTATCAGGGGAATGGTTATCAGGGGAATGGTTATCGGGGGAACTTGGTTCGGCCTCGGTTTTTTGATTGGATCAAACAATGTACAGTATTGTGAGGGTGTTCTGTGGCGAAGTGGGACGAAATAGTCCGATATTTGGGGTTGGAGAGGGAAAATCCGGCAGATTTTGCTTTCAATGGGGTGAGATTTTGGTATGCTGGGGTTGTTCGGCGTGCGTGTGTTTTGGTGCGCTGGTCGAGTGCGTATTCCCTTGAGCGAGACTTGCCATGCAAATGAATCGAATGAACCGGATTAAAGAAGCTTTTTTGTGTACTTTTGTGGGGTTTGCGGCGTTGTCTGCATCGGGGCAGGAGGTGACGCTTCAGAACGACAGTTTGATGGCGGGGGACAATGCGACGATTTGTCCGTGTTTTGCTGCTGGGGAAGAGGCGGCGGTGTGGTTGACTTCGCCTTGTGATGGTTCGATTGTGGCGATTCAGGTGTTTTGGCGGTCGTTGTTGGGTGGGGCTCCGGTGTCGTTGGAGGATTCGATTATTGTGTATGAGGCGGGGGTGTTTCCGAATGTTGGGGTGATCAAGG
>JALSHW010000098.1 GCA_026982035.1 Phycisphaerales bacterium
ATGACGATCATTGTGGTGGTGGGACTGATTGATGACATCAGCGGGATTTCGGCGCGGGTCAAGCTTGGTGGGCAGCTCATGGCGGCGGCGGCCTTGGCGATTGGCGATGTCGGGGTCAATGTGGCTGAGGGCATATTGAAACCAACCCTTGGTCGATTGCTGGACAATCCGCATTTGGCGTATCAGATTCCGTTGCCGATGGATATTCCTGGGTTTGGGACAAGCGTTGAGTTTGATTTTACTTATTGGGCTGGGACGGTGATTATCGCGGTGTTTGTGTTGGGTGCGACCAATGCATCGAACTTTATTGATGGGCTTGATGGATTGCTTACTGGGGTGACATCGATTGCGATGATCGGGTTTTTGTTTATTGCTGCGGGGATGGCGCTTGCGGATACGGGTTCGTTTGATGGGCCTCGGATTGTGGTGGGGCTTGCGATTTTGGGGGCGTGTCTTGGGTTCTTGCCTCACAACTTCAATCCAGCGTCGATCTTTCTGGGGGATACGGGATCGTTGTTGCTTGGGTATTGTTCTGCGCTGATGATTTTGTCGCTTGGGGATACTGGGCAGACGAGTTTGGTGTTTGCGGGATTGATTATTTATTCGATCCCGATCATTGATACCATGCTGGCGATTATTCGCCGGAAGTTGGCGGGCAAGAGGATGTCTGATCCTGATGCCGAGCATTTGCACCACATGCTCAAGCGTGGGCTTGGGATTAAGGGAGCGGTCTTTGCTCTCTATGGGATTGGAGTGGTGTTTTGCGTGCTGGGTGTGTTGCTGAGTAAGTTTCAGGCGCGGTTCATTTACGCGTTGGTTCTGTTGGCGGCTTCGTACATTGGGGTGTACGCCATCAAGATCGCGCGGCGGTCACAGCATGAAGAACAGATGGCTGCAAGCGGGAACGGGAAGTAAACGGGAACTGAACCCGTTTGCCTGATTCGATTACTCTTGGATGGTGAAGAACTTTGCGGTGACCTCGGCTTCTTCGAGGGCTTTGCGTCCTTCTTTGGCTGAGCGGATCATGCGTCCGCCGTCGCCGCTGAGGGTGAGTTTTGGTCGGCTCTTGTTGTACTTCCCCTGGATCCATCCGTCGACGAGCATGGCTTCGATGACTTGGACATATTGGAAGACATTGGTATTTTGAGCACCTTTGATGGTGCTTTTCTGAACCGTTTTTTGGATGTTTTCGATAATCGTCTTGAGGTCGCTTTCGACTTTGAGGATGTCGATGATGTGTTTCCAGAGTCCGGTGTAGGGGAGGGTGGCTTCGCCTCGTTGGTAGCAGGTGACTTGTTCGATGGTGCCATTGACGAGTTTGCCTTGGGTGATTTCTTTGGCGTTGGTGAGGTTGAGTGAGAGGTCGTTGAACTTGGCGAGGTTGAACTTGGCATCTTTTCCTGAGAAGATTTCGACGAGTTTTTTTGATGATCCGAGATCGAAGGCGCCAAAGGCGGCTGATTCGATGGATTGGTTGGAGAAGCCGCCTTGGGCAAGCCATCGCCATGCTTGAGAGGGGTTGAGTTTGAGCCCGGAATCTTTGGCGATTTTTTGGCAGTGTTCTTGAAGGTCGGTGAAGCAGCCATTGGCGGCGTACCAGTATTTGGCAAAGCGGATGTGCTGGTTGATGTTGCGGCGGTTTTTTTCGTCGTAGAAGGTTTTGATCCAGTTGGCGTCTTCGCCTCGTTCGATTTCGAGGATGGAATAGGCGGCGTGGCGCGATGAGCCATGGGCAAGGGTCAAACCTGCGGCCAAGATTGGATCGGCAAAGCCGCCGGCTTCGCCGATGATCCACCAGTTCTCGCCGACCAAACGATCGGCCAGGTGGGACCAGTTTTTGGTGGTGAGAACATTGCCATCTGTTGAGCTGTTGGCGTCTTTGAGAAGCGCGTTGATTTCGGGTTGTTCTTTGAGTGCTTTGAGGTAGAGTTCTTTGGGGGTGAGTCCGGTTTCTTTGTAGTAGTCGCTTGGGCAAATCAGGCCGACTGATGCGCGGGAGGGTCCTAGGGGGATGAACCATATCCAGCCATAGGGGAGTGAGCGGACTTGGACGCGGGTGCCTCCGATGCCGATTTCGACGGCCCAGGTGGCGTTGTCGTAGTAGTCCCAGAAGGCGACATTTTTGAGTTCGTCGGGGGCTTTGGATTCGACGCCCATGGCTTTGCGGAGCAGGGCGGGGTGTCCTGAACCATCGACATAGTGCTTGGCGGTGATGATTTGGCCGGAGTCGAGTTCTAATCCGGTGACGCGGTCGCCATCTTTGTGAATTGTGCGGACTGTGGTTTCTTCGCGGACTTCGACATTCCAGTGGGATTCAGCGTGGCGGAGGAGGATTTCGTCGTAGCGGTCGCGTTCGACTTGGAAGGCGGTGTGTTTGCGTTGGCCTTCGTATTTGGCGGGGCGTTGTTCGTCTTTGAACTCTTCGGCGGGGTAGAAGTCGAAGTCCCATGCGTCGTTGGTGGAGCCCCAGGTATAGGAGCCGCCGAGTTTGATGGGGAAGTTGGC
>JALSHW010000099.1 GCA_026982035.1 Phycisphaerales bacterium
AGCCCGTGATGTGATGCCTGAGGCAACCTACGAACGCTACATCACCGAACTCGACGGCATGTCCTCCAATATCGCCCAACGCGAAGAGCAACTCCGCCAAGCCCGCCTAGAACGCGAAGCCGCCGAACGCGAGCAACGGACGCTGGCACTCGAAACACAGCGACTCAACGAGCGCGACGAGCGGGTGCTTGCTTCGCTTCAGCGTGTGCGTGCATTGCAAACTGAACTCAAGTATGAAGAAGCCCTTGAGATTGTCGAAAATATTCTCTTCCTCGATCCGGCAAACCCTTCAGGACTCTTGCTCAAAGACATCATCGAAGACACCATTCTGTACCGGGAATATCTTGGGATTGGACGGGATAAATCGTTGAGTTATGCTCGTGAATCTTTGGACAATCAGGAATCCATGATCATTCCTGAATTCATTGTTGATTATCCGGATGATTGGCCTTCGATCAGTTTCCGTCGTGGTTCGACCCTTGAGTTTGCTGAGTCTGAAGCCAATCGCGCGGTGTTGACCCAACTCCGTGAAACTCGGATGCCGATTGACTTTGAAGACAACTCTTTTGAGGATGTCCTCGCTTTTATTGGCGCCACTGCAAATCTTGATATTGATACGGATTGGGAATCGCTTGCTGACATTGGCGTGGATCCCGATTCACCGGTGACGCTTCGCTTGAACAATGTGTCACTTGAAGTCCTCTTGAATCGTGTCTTGGCCAAGGTTTCTGATTCAGTATTGCCTGCGAGCTGGGCGGTTCAGGACGGTATCTTGACCATTTCGTCAGATGATGTTCTTCGCCAGAACACGATTCTGGAAATCTACGATGTCCGTGACTTACTCTTTGAAATCACTGATTTTAATAACGCTCCACGATTCAACATCCAGCAATCTGGTGGCGGCGGAGGTGGGCAAAGCCCCTTCTCCACTGCTGGTGCTCAACAACAACCAACCAATCCTGACGATCTGGTCACTGAAATCTCTGACCTGATCCAGTCGAGTGTTGATCCCGATGGCTGGGCCGACGCTGGAGGCGACACCAGTTCGCTCACCGAACTCAACGGCAACTTCATCATCACCACCACACCTCGGTATCACCGAGAAATCATCGGCTTGCTCAATAAACTCCGATCCCAACGGGCCTTGCAGATTAATGTGGAAGCCCGATTCCTTTCCGTCGCTCAGAATTTCTTCGAGCAAATTGGCTTTGATATCGACATGTATTTCAACGCCAACAACACCGAATTTCAACGGGGCAATACGATCGATCCATCGTTGCTCCCCTCGGATTACTTTGACCCCATCACCGGCCTACTCAATGACAATGTCTCTGGCGGCGGCCTCTTTGTCGTCGATGATGACGGAACAATCTCCGTCATCAACCAACCAGTCTGGGGCCCGGGCAACAACGGCGGAGGCGGCCTTGGAAATGATCAATGGTCGGTCATTCGTGCTGCCCAGAACTCATTTGGACTCACTGAAACCCTCGCTGGTGCCAGTTCCTTCGCTGCTGATATTCTTGGTGCCAACCCGGCGTTGGGTATCACCGCCCGTTTCCTTGATGATGTTCAGGTTGACTTCTTGATTGAAGCAACCCAAGCCGACCAACGCTCGGTGACACTTACGGCTCCTCGTTTGACTTTCCATAATGGACAAAATGCCTTTATTGCTGTTTCAACGACTTCGACCTATGTTTCGGACTTGAATCCTGTCACTGGAGCGGGTTCTGGTGCCTTTGATCCGGTGCTTGAGCCACTCTCTGACGGTGTATTGCTTTCAGTCAACGGCGTTGTTTCTGCAGATCGCCGATATGTCACGATGAATATCACAACCCAACTTTCAAGCAATGACTTGGACAGTAATCCTCGGACCATCTCTCAAGAAGGTGCCGCTGGTGGTGGTGGTGCTGGTGCTGGTGGCGATGGTGCTGGCGGCGGTGTCTTTACAGGGACCATCCAGCAACCAACGGTGAATTCCACCCAGATCAACACCTCAGTGACTGTTCCTGACCAAGGCACCATCATGCTTGGCGGCCAACGCCTCGTTGATGAAGTCGAAGTCGAGACCGGCGTTCCCGTCCTCTCCAAGATTCCCATTCTCTCTCGCTTCTTCTCCAACCGGATTGATGTCAAAGAAGAAACGACCCTGATTGTCTTGATCAAGCCAACAATTTTGATTCAGAACGAAGAAGAAGAACGGCACTTCCCAGGGCTCCTCGATCAAATCGGCGGATAACCTAAACCATCCAAACTTCACCCACTCGGAGCATGCCCAGCATGCTCCGAGTTTTTTGTGTTCCCTGTTTATGCCCCCTCCCCCCCTGAATGATTGAGCCCGGAGAACTCATATGAATTCGCCATTCTCTGCCCAAGGCACTATAGTCAGGTCGCCAAAGTCGGCGGCTACACATATGGGAGAAGGCAATGGGTGATTCCAGACTCAGGATTTCAAAAATTGACGATGTCACACAAGTCGAGTTCATCGACCGCAACATCCTCGACGAAGCAAACATCCAGGCGATCAGCGATGAAATCACAGGCATCATCGAGCAATCCAAAGCCCCCCAACTGCTCATCAACTTTGCCAATGTTGACCATCTTTCCTCAGCGGCCTTGGGCGCCCTCATCACCATCAACAACAAAGCCAATGAGAAAGGCGGAAAGCTCCGCCTCTCCAACATCGACCCTCAAATCTACGAAGTCTTCGTCATCACCCGACTCAACAAACTTTTCAGCATCCATGAAACACTCAATGACGCGATGGAACAGTTCAACAAGGCCACCAACTAAGAACTCATCATGGGCGACCAACACACCCGCATCCCAAACCCGGAAACGGTTGAGCTTCTCAATGATCGCCGAGCGATTTCTGAGTTGATCGAACAAATACTTGAGTTGGCGGTCGATGCAGGACTCAAAGATGCAGCAATCTTCGCTGTCCGGCTTGCCATCGAAGAAGCCATCACCAACGCCTTTGTCCATGGACATCAACACCTCGACAACTCTGTACCAGTCATCGTTGAGTACAAAGTTTCCCCTGGAGAAATCCAGATCGCCATCGAAGACCAAGGCCCAGGATTCGTACCCGAAGCCCTCCCCGACCCGACCCTCACCGAAAATCTCTCCAAACCCTTCGGCCGAGGCGTCATGCTCATGAAGGCCTATATGACCGAAGTACTCTACAACTCCACCGGCAACCGAGTCAAAATGCGCTTCCTCGCGTCCTAATCGCGTGATACTCCGACAAAGATTTCATTGCTTCAAATCTCCATTTCCCATTGCTCAGTTCACCAATACAGACTACAATCTAAGGTAGAATGATTCTAAGACTCAGGATATGCAGACGGATATATCCGCTGATTCTGGGCGGGAGTGAGGTTTTCAAATGAGTGTGACTCTTCCAATGTATCTTGACCATGCCGCGACGACTCCGTGCGATCCGCGTGTGGTTGAAGCGATGCTGCCCTACTTCACCGAAACCTTCGGCAACCCCGGCTCGCGCAACCACAGTTTCGGTTGGGCCGCCGAAAAAGGGGTTCAGATTGCACGCCAGCAGGTTGCTGATCTGATCGGTGCCGATTCCAAAGAAATCATCTTTACCTCCGGCTCAACCGAGTCCAACAACCTCGCCATCAAAGGCGCCGCCAACATGTACGCCAAGAAGCCCGCCGGTGAATCTGGTCGAGGGCACATCATCTCGGCGATCCATGAACACAAAGCGGTGCTTGATCCGTGCAAGCGACTCGAAAAGGAGGGGTTTGATGTCACCTACCTTGCGCCGGGTCCCGACGGTTTGATTACCCGCTCAATGATCGAGGGTGCGTTGAGAGAAGACACCATCCTCGTCACCATCATGTGGGCCAACAACGAACTGGGCACCATTAACGAAATCCCTGAAATCGGCGAACTCTGCCACGAAAAGAAAATCGTGTTGCACACCGACGCAACCCAGTGGGTTGGCAAGATGCCCACCAATGTCAAAACTGACAACATCGACCTGCTCTCCATGTCAGGACACAAAATGTATGGTCCAAAGGGAGTCGGTGCTC
>JALSHW010000100.1 GCA_026982035.1 Phycisphaerales bacterium
TTCTAATCTCAAGTCAATCATGCGCATCGAGGTTCCACTGGTCGTCGTCTTGGGCGAACGAATCCTGGACATGTCCAACATCCGCCAATGGGTCCCCGGCTCGATCATCGAACTCCAGATCAACGCCGAAGAAGACCTCGAAGTCCGCATCAATAACCGACGCATCGCCAATGGATCAGCCGTCAAACTCGGCGAAAACTTCGGCGTCCGCCTGACCACCACCCTCGGTCAAACCGAACGCATCGAAGCACTGGGCCCAGAATCCGAAGGCGACGATTCAAACGATGGCAACAGCGGCGAAATGACCCCCGACGAAATCGCCGAAGCCATGCTCGCCGGGCAGTTCTAAAGCATCACCCCAAGCGTATCACCACTGACATCTAGGTCGTGTCTGACGGCTCGTTTCCCGGTGGCCCGGCTCGCCGAGCCGGGTTCTTTTTCGTGCATTTGAACTGAAAACGAAGACCCGGCTCGGCGATCCGGGCCACCGCAGATCAGCAATTTGGAGCCGTCAGACACGGCCTAGCGGACAATATCCCGTCCCTTAATCCCATCGCGCGTTGCCCAAAAATACGCTGGATACTTCCCCTGTCCAAATCCATCGGTCTGGAAGAGTCCCACTTCAAACCAGTCATCACCCATGCCATAATTGTCAAGAAGCGATGCGGGAATATCCCAGAAATCTGTCGGGGTGAACTCGCGTGCCACACGCGGATTTGGATCTGAAGCCATGCTTTGAATATCAGCAATCTTGGTCGCAATGACCGATCCATCAGCCGTCAAGACGGCCGGGTTGGCCGCGGGGTTGTTCCATTGCGGCGGATGGTTCTCTGCCCCAAAATTAATCCCCGGCAAATCCGGATTGACCGGATTGGGAATCGTCGCAGTCCGTTCATTCTGAGACCAGTCAAATCGTTCCCAGACGATCACCTTATTGGCTGGATACCTCGTGTCAGAGACTTTATTTCTCTTGGCCATCGAAGCGGGTCCCGAAAGCCGAACACAATTAGGGCGTGTGTTCTCTTCATAGCGTTTTGGAGAAAACCAAATCGTCGGCGAAAGCACATACGAACTGTCCCAAATCCCAGTGTTCAAATTGAACCCACTGTCTTCGTTGAGTAAATCTGCAAATCGCGAAATAATCACTTTGTCCGCAGGTGCAAACTGAATCTCCGATGCATAATCACCCTCGTTCATCCAGCCGCCCACCAGCGAATACCAGTGAAACGCATACATCTCTGAATACCACTGCCCAGGTCCAGTAAACTCATACCGACCATTGAGCCCTGGCTTGCGAGCACTGGCCCACCCAGGTGCCCCGATCCCCCCGCCCACACGCGTCACATTAAACGGATTGATGAAACTATCCTTAAACTCGCCGGCATACAAAAACTGCACCTGCCCCAACGACCGCAAATTCGCTTTACTCTTGACCGCTTGGGCAGAATACCTCGCTTTACCCAACGCAGGGATCAAAATCCCAAGCAACAGTGCAATGATCGCAATGACCACCAGCAACTCGATCAGGGTAAACCCTCGACTTGATTTCTTCGACGCATCCATTCATCACTCCTCAGGCAGAACCATCAGCATACCACATCATTCCACCAGATTCACGCCAATCTCCATATCCCGCCCAATTCCAGCCCCAATCCACACCCGAATAACCAATTTGAATATTCTCAACCCCATTCCACAATATCATCGGGTCAAAGGCCGATTCCGCCGATAAATATCCTCAATAAGCCACCCCTATTCCCAACCCCCTCCAAGGACCCCCACCATGCCCCGCGATATACCAGTCGGCAACGGCTCCATCCTCTTCACCTTCGACGACAAATACCGCATCCGTGACATCTACTCACCAAGGGTCGGTCGCTACAACCACACCGATGGCCATGTCCAACGCTTCGGCGTCTGGGCAGATGGACACATCTCATGGATCGAAGAAGATTCATGGGAACGAGAACTCCGCTACAAACCAGACTCCATGACCACCGAGGTTCGGCTCGTCAACCACCAGCTCGGGCTCGAACTCATTTGCAACGATCTCGTCGATTTCCACAAGCCCGTCTACTTCCGAAAAGTCACCGTCCGCGACCTCAAAGGCACCACCCGCGATGTCCGCCTCTTCTTCCACTTCGACCTCTCCATCAACGGCTCACCCGTCGGCGACACCGCCAACTACGACCCCAACACCAACGCCGTCATCATGTACAAAGATGATTCCTACTTCCTCATCAACGCCACCAGCGATCCCACCAAATGCGGCATCGAACACTGGTCGATCGGCACCAAGCGACTTGGAGACGCCGAAGGCACCTGGCGCGACGCCGAAGACGGCCAACTCGGTCGCAACGCCATCTCACAAGGTTCCGTCGATGCAACCGTAGGCATCCACCTCCAAATCCCCGAAAACGGCCAAGCCGAAGCCACACTCTGGATCGTCTGCGCAGAAGACTACGACGCCGCCAAACACCACAACCAACGCGTCTGGGAAATCGGCCCAGACCGCCTCATCGCCCGCACCGAAGCGTACTGGAAACTCTGGAGCCGTAAAGAACCCATCAACACCGACCCACTCTCAGAACCCATCTGCGACCTCTTCTACCGCTCACAACTCATCCTCCGCACCCAGATCGACAACGGCGGCGCCATCATCGCCGCCAACGACACCGACATCACCCACTTTGCAGGTGACCATTATTCCTACTGCTGGATGCGCGACGGCGCGCTCGTTGCCCACTCGTTGGTTCTCGCAGGACAGAGTGAACTGAGCCGAAGTTTCTTCCGCTACGCCGCCGAGTGTATCGGAGACAAACCCTACTTCCTCCACAAATACACGCCCGAAGGCGACCTGGCAAGCTCCTGGCACCCTTGGATGATCGACGGCAAACCCGTCCTGCCCATCCAACAAGACGAAACCGCCCTCACACTCTGGGCTCTCCGCCAGCACTTCAACGAGTTCCGCGATGTCGAGTTCATCAAGCCCTTGTATGTCGAACTTGTACTCAAGCCCGCTCGATGGATGCTCGAGCACCGCGACCATCACGGCTTGCCCTCACAATCCTGGGACCTCTGGGAAGAACGACGCGGAATCCACACCTTCACCGTCGCCGCCACCATCGGCGCGCTCAATGCAGCCGCCGACTTTGCCAGTGACTTTGGAGAAATGGACCGATCCGCCGCCTTCCGCGAAGGTGCCGAGCGCATGAAGGGCGCGTTGCGCCGTCATTTCTGGCACGAAGAACGAGGCCACTTCGCCCGCATGGCCGTCCCCCTCGAAGACGGCACCTACCGACTCGACATGACCCGCGACAGCGCAAACTACGCCCTCTTTGCATTCGGTGCCTTTGAACCAACTGACCCACTCATCGAATCCGAAATGAACACCATGCGCGACCGCCTCTGGGTCAAGACCGATGTCGGCGGCTGCGCCCGCTACGAACGCGACTACTACCACCAAATCGAGACCCAAAAAACCGACGAAGTCCCCGGAAACCCTTGGGTCATCTGCACCCTCTGGCAAGCCCAATACCAGATCGCCAAAGCCAAAACCATCGAAGACCTCAAGCCGGCCTTGGATCTTCTGGACTGGACCACCCAACGCACCATGTCCTCAGGCGTGCTGGCCGAGCAGTTTGATCCGTATACCGGCAATCCCATCTCCGTCTCGCCTTTGACTTGGTCCCATGCGACCTTTGTAAGCACCTGCGTGCAGTACCTCAACAAATGGGAACAGATCAACGCATCAACTGCCAAGCCAGCATCGACCAAATCCAAGAAATAACCCATTCTGGATGCCATGCTGATGGGCTTTTGCCGGGTGCCACTACTCGCCGTCTTCGGCGCAGTAGTGTCTTGGAGATACCAAAATATACGGACAAACCAAGACACTACTGCGCATAAGAATGCGAGTAGTGGCACCCGGAAAACAAATCAACACACGAAACCGGGTCAATCATCCGATGCCCTGATACCCTTGCCGATGCACTCGGCCACCATCAACTCGACACTCAACGACCGCTTCGGACTCAACGCCCTG
>JALSHW010000101.1 GCA_026982035.1 Phycisphaerales bacterium
TGACTATTTCCTTCCGGTTTTTGCCGGTGTTCCTGTCTATTTATTTTGCTGTTTATTCTTCAGCGAGTGTTTCACGGACGACTTCGTCGATGGTCGTGAGTCCTTCGTAGATTGCGAGCATGCCGCCTTCGCGGAGTGATCGCATGCCTTTTTTTCTTGCAAGATCGCGAAGTACGGTGGTGCTTGCGTTTTTGACGATGAGTTCGCGGAGTTCGTCGTCGAGTTCCATGATTTCAAAGAGTGCCATTCGGCCTTTGTATCCGCCACCAACGCCGCTGGATGAACCAGGTCTCCAGAATTCGCGGCCTTTGACATCGTCTGGGCGAAGCGAAAGTTCCATGAGTTCTTGTTCGGTTGGGGTGTAGGCCTCTTTGGTTTTTTGATCAAGGGTGCGGACCAGTCGCTGGGCGACGATGCCTTCGATGGTTGCGGTGAGCAAGAAAGGTTCGACTCCAAGATCAACAAGGCGGATGATGGAACTGGGCGCGTCGTTGGTGTGAAGTGTTGAAAGAACCAAGTGTCCTGTGAGTGATGCTTGAACGGCGATTTGGGCGGTTTCGAGGTCGCGGATTTCACCGACGAGGATGACATCGGGGTCCTGACGAAGGAAAGAACGCAGGGCACTGGCAAAGGTGAGCCCGACTTCTGTGTTGACTTGGACTTGACACAAGCCATCGATGTCGTATTCGACGGGGTCTTCAGCGGTGAGAACTTTTGTTTTGATGTCATTGAGTTCTGAGAGGGCGGCGTAGAGGGTGGTGGTTTTTCCTGAACCGGTTGGGCCTGTGACGATAACGATGCCGTTGGGTTTGGCGATGAGTTTTTTGAATGTGTCGTATTCTTCTGGACGAAAGCCAACGCGATCGAGGGAGAGTTCGACATTCCCACGATCGAGAACACGCATCACAACACTTTCGCCATAGATTGTGGGAAGGACGGCCACACGCAGGTCAACGGGGTTTCCGCCGACGGTCAATTCGATACGCCCGTCTTGTGGGAGACGGCGTTCGGCGATGTCGAGATTGGCCATGACTTTGACGCGGGAGGTGATGGCACCGCCGAGATGTTTTGGGGGAGGGACCATTTCGTAGAGGACCCCGTCGATGCGGTATCGCATTTTGAACTCGTGTTCGAAGGGTTCGAAATGGATGTCTGAAGCACGATCGCGGATGGCTTGAAGGAGGACCATGTTGAGGAGTTTGATGACTTGGTTGTCATCAGCGGCATCAAGAACGGCGTCGAGGTCGATGGATTGGTCAGAGGTGCCTCCGAGGTTTTTGAGTTTTTCATCTGATGCCAGGGCACCCATGACATCTTCCATGGACTCGGATTTTGCATAGTGCTTGGCGAGGAGTTTGTCGATCTCGGCTGGGGATGCGATGACGGCTTCAACCTTGGCACCCATCAGCAGGCGGAGATCGTCGACGGCTTGAAAGTTATCGGGGCTTTTGAGGGCGACCTTGAGTTTGCGTGATTTGGGTTCGTACTCGATGGGGACGCATTGGTAGGCCTTGGCGTTTTCTGCGGGGATGGCCCCGATGGTTTCATCGCTGAGTTCGATGCCTTGAAGATCGACATATTCCATGCCGGCTTGACCGGCAAGGGCTCGGTCGATGTCGAGTTGGGTGCACATTTCCAGCTCGATGAGGATTTGGCCGAGTTTGACTTTTTCGGTTCGCCCTTTTTGGATTCCGATGGCTTGGTGAACTTGCTCACGGGTGACCACACCCATTTTGGTGAGCACACGCCCAATTTTCCGGCCTTTGAGTTCTGAAGGGTCCATTTACCGACTCCGTGGTCATGACCGACGGGAATCGGTCTGGATGAATGTTCGCATAGATTTCGAGTTTGGTTGGCTCGATCCTGCCTGTTTTTCAAGTTTATCTCGTTGCGACACTGAGAATATGGCTTTTACTACAAAGTCCGTGTCTCGCCATTATTCTTCTGACTCGACATCGGCATCCGGATCGTCGAGTTCTGGGCGGCCGATGACGCCGCCGGCCTGATGAACTTTCGTTCGGATTGCGTTCGCATCTTTGCACTTGTCAACCATTTCCTCTGGTGAGACCATGCCTTTGGCATAGAGCGACCAGAGGTGGTCGTCGAGGAGTTGCATGCCGTATTTTTTGCCGGTTTGGATGGCCGAGTCGATTCGGTAGGATTTGTTGTCGCGGATCAGGTTGGCAATGGCGGGGGTGACGACGAGGAACTCATAGGCGGCGACCATGCCCTTGGTGTCGATGCGTCCGAGAAGCACCTGAGAGAGGACACAGATCAGGGCGGTGGAGAGTTGGACTCGGATTTGGTTTTGTTGGGTGACGGGGAAAGCATCGACGAGACGGTCAATGGTCTTGGCTGCACCGGTGGTGTGGAGGGTGCCGAAGACCAAGTGGCCGGTTTCAGCAGCACGGACGGCGGCTTCGATGGTTTCGAGGTCACGCATTTCGCCGACGAGAATTACATCGGGGTCTTGGCGAAGAGCACGGCGGAGGGCTTCGGCGAAGCTGGGGACATCGTTTCCGACTTCTCGCTGATTGACGATCGATTTTTTGTGTTCGTGGTAGTATTCGATGGGGTCTTCCATCGTGACGATGTGGCGGTCCATGTGCTGATTGACATAGTCGATCATGGTTGCCAGGGAGGTGGTTTTGCCTGAGCCGGTTGGGCCTGTGACGAGGAAGAGTCCACGAGGACGGCGGATGAGGTCTTTACAGATGTCGGGCAGGCCGATTTGGTCGAATGTCAAGAGACGATTGGGGATTTGGCGGAGGACGATGGCGATGTCGCCGCGTTGACGGAAGACTGAGACGCGGAAGCGGGCGGCCTCGCCATAGGCAAAGCCGAAGTCGGTGCCGCCTTCTTCTTGGAGTTCTTGCTGGTTTCGTTCTGGAGTGATTGATTTCATGAGTGAAACCATGTCATCGGATTCGAGGACTTTGGTTTCGAGGTTTCGGAGTCCGCCGTGGAGACGGATGGTGGGCTGGCGACCGACGGTGAGGTGGAGGTCGGAGCCGCCGGTTTTGACGACGGTATCGAGTAAGCGATCGATTTGGACTGTGGACATTGATCAGTCTCCTCTGGATAACAAAATACGGAGTGTTTGGGTCCGTGGAGTGTGTTTGGTTAGTGTCCGCCTTCGATTTGGCTGACGCGGGCGATTTCTTCTGGTGTGGTGACGGCGTTGAGAACTTTGGTTCGGCCATCATCGACGAGCCCCTTCATCCCGGCGGCGAGGGCGGCTTTGCGGATGTCGGATGCTTGGGCTTTGTTGAAGGTGAGTTCGCGGATTTCGGGGTTCATGAGCATCATTTCGAAGATGGCTTTGCGTCCCTTGTATCCGGTGGGGATGTCTGTGGTTGGGACGGGCTTGTGGACCTTGCCAAGGGCGTCTTCCATTTTGAGCCCGATGAGGTTGAGGTATTTGGGATCCAGGTCTTTTTCTTCGGCGAGTGTTTTGGAAGAGGCGAGAACACGGACGAGGCGTTGGGCCATGACGGCTTGGATCGATGATGCGACGAGGAATGGTTTGATACCCATGTCGATGAGGCGGGTCATTGCGCTGGGGGCGTCGTTGGTGTGAAGGGTCGAGAATACGAGGTGGCCTGTGAGGGCGGCTTGGATGGCGATTTCGCCGACTTCACGGTCGCGGATTTCACCGACGAGGATGACATTGGGTGCTTGGCGAAGCATGGAACGAAGCACGCTGGGGAAGGTGAATCCGATGTCTTCGCGGATTTGGCATTGGTTGATGCCATCGAAGTTGTATTCGACGGGGTCTTCGGCGGTGATGATTTTTTTGTCTGGACGGTTGAGGACATCGAGGGCTGAGTAGAGGGTGGTGGTTTTCCCTGAGCCGGTGGGGCCTGTGACGAGGAAGATGCCGTTGGGGCGTTTGATGATGCGGTTGAAGACTTCGAGGTTTTCGGGTTCAAAGCCGATGTTTGCCAGGCCGATGCGTACGGCGTCTGGGCGGAGGATACGAAGGACGACCGATTCGCCATGGTATGCCGGACATGCTGAGACCCGGAAGTCGATGGG
>JALSHW010000102.1 GCA_026982035.1 Phycisphaerales bacterium
CTCCACCCCCTCCACCACCCGATGGTCCGAAATCCTCACCCCAAACCCCTTCTGCGACTCCTCAGACGATGTCGACGAGGACGAGGCCTACTTCCTCGAAGAAGATGACGACGATGACGACGACGACCTTGACGAATACGACGAAGATGACGACGACGACTTCGATGATGACAGCGATGAACTCGATACAGACGAAAATCTAGACGAAGAAGACTTCTAAAGAACCGCCGGTTTCTCAACCATTACCACCGGCGGCACTCCCAGGAGGAACCGCCGATGACCAATACAAACCCTTCCGATAAAAAACGACGCACAGGCGATCGCCGCTCAAACAAAACAGGCACCCCACCACCAGGCACCGTCATCGACCGCCGCCTGGGACTCGAACACCGCTCCATTGGCTCCCCAACAGACGACTCCAACCAAAACGGCAAACTCGTCTCCTCCAAAAAATCACAAAAAAAACAAACCCAAACCACAGGCCTCGAACGAAAACGAGGCCGAGGCCGCCGACTCTCAGAGTTCACCAAATCCGCCGAAGAAGGCGAAATGACCCCAGAACAGTTCCTCTTCCTCATGGCCATCGACGCCTTCAAAAAAGGCAACGACCGCATGTTCCCCACATGGACCGATGTCCTGGAAGTCGTACGCCTCCTGGGCTACCGCAAAACCATGCAATCCGAACTCAACCTCTCCAACGCCGAAGACTGGCAAGAATCTCCCCACGCCCCAGCCAATGTCCGCCCAGACCGCTGGGCCACCCGTTTCACCGCCGAAGAATCCGACATGATCAAAGTCGGCTCATCAAACACAGGCCCCAAATCCGAAGCCGAACTCACCGACGAAGCCCTCGACGCCTTCGAAGCCGCCTTCGGCCCAGAAGGTGAAATCGATGAAGACTTCACCGACACCACCACCAACGAAGACCTCACCGACTTCGACGACGACTTCTCCGAAGCCGCCTGATGTGGATCGAATTCCGTTTAGCCCAGACTTCTATACATGACATCTCTACTCAGGCACCCTAGTATTAGTTTTCACATCAACACATACGAGGAGATGCCATGGGTTGTTTTGCGCAGACAGCGTGTGCCATTGCAACTGGTTTTGTTTTTTCTGCTACTTGCCAAGCCCAAACATCAGGCGGAACTCAACCAGCGCCCTCTACGCCAGTGAAAGGTGGAGTTTTCGTTCCAACACCAATTTCTCCTGTTCCCTCAACAATCTTAGGATCAATTCAGTATGCCCAAGCTCCAACATTGAACGCGATTTTCTGTGGCGATCTGAACAACTCATTGTTGATTCTTGAACTGAGTGACTCTCCCACCGAATTTTCCCCCGTCCAATACAATGAGGGGGAGGATACAGCCGCGACATGGACTACATACATTTCAAACAGCTACAACTGGATTGACATCTTCTCTGATGGCGATATTGACGCCGATCAATTCACAACCCTTTTCAGTGAAAATATCACAGCCGACTTGCTGGTTGGCTCTCTTGATGCCTCATGTGGATCGGCAACCATGGTTGCTATCTCTATGTCATGGAAAAACGACCAAAACATCAGGCAGTACGCACTTATCCCCGTGTTTGAAGTGCCTCAATCCGTGTACGACACGCTCGATACCTTTCTGGAGCAATCTCCTCTTGGTATAATTGAGAGCACTATCATAGTTGATTGCGATGTGTGCGAACCAATGTGTTGCTACGACCGCTATTCGCAGAGAGTGGCAGACGCACTGTTAGATTACACCGGTGAAATAAAAAGCAATGTCCCACCACTCGGAGGAGCAGCCCTCGGATGCATCGCGTTATGTGCGAAATGGGGATGGGGATCACCTGCCGCCATTGCCGCTTGCACCACTGCCTGCGGCACGGGAGTTGTAATTGCTGGAGTAATTAATGCTAACACGGCTTCAAGCTATCTTGACCACAGAATTGAAACCGCAAAGCAGAGCTTCTGTCTTTGCCGCGAGTATCAAGATACCCACTGCCCATCAACCGATCCTGACTTTGTAGGTTGCGGTGATTGAAAGCATGACTATGAACAACATGAAAAACAACCTTTCCAACAGCCTTGTATTTATCGTGGCATTATTGCCCGGCTTGCTCGCACTAATTCTGCACTTTGTCTATTTTCCAGGATTACCGTTTCAAAACAACCCACTCTCTATTGGTTCCAGCAATGGCAGTAAAATTTTGATTTCAACAGCACTAGACGATGCTCCCCGAGCGATTTTTTACGATGCCGATGGCAATGCGTCACTCACAATCCAACTCACTCCAACCGGAGTCCCAATGATCAGCATGAACAGCCCAAACGGCGGACGAGCGATCAACATCAGCACTGCGCTGGAAGACGGACGCCCCCAGATCATGCTGTTCAATCCCGAAAATGGAAAACCAGTGTGGAGCGTAAAAGTAGACAAAGAAGGCAAACCAGTTATCACAGATCACACGCTCTCAGACAATTAACCAATTTTCCCCATCCAACTACACCCGCCACACTGGCGGGTGTTTTTTAAATTCAACACATCACTTCTCTTCGTAATACGAAATATTGATCTGCGTGTACTTCGACCACTCATCAGGCAAATCCTCATCCTGAAAAATCGCCTGCACCGGACACTCATCCACACACAATCCACAATCAATACACACATCCGGATCAATATACAACTGATCCGCAGACGCAAAGTCCGGCTCATCCTTGGTCGGATGAATGCAATCCACCGGACACGCATCCACACACGCCGTATCCTTCGTAGCAATACATGGCTCTGCAATTATATGAGTCATCCGCTTACTCCTTACTCAGCACCGTCCCAATCGACAACGCCATTCATTTCCCAAAGCACACTCTACGCAACAATACCCCCATCGGCCAATCCGCCCCACACCTCCATCTTTCTTCCCCCGCCCCCTCCTCTCTGTGCCCTCTGTGTCCTCTGTGACAAAAACCTCCCCCTACCATCCCCAATGACCGATCCCAAACCCCAAAAACACCCCATCCCCAACGACCGAGCCAACACCCACATCCAATGGCTCAAAGAACTCACCAAAATCCCCACCGTCGCAGGACACGAACACCGCGTCATCCAATGGATCAACCGCTGGCTCAACGACCGCCCAGACCTCTCCTCAAAATCCGACACCCACGGCAACATCGAAATAAGAATCTCCAACAACCAAAAAACAAACAACCCCATCTACTTCACCGCACACCTCGACCACCCGGGCTTCGTCGTCAACGAAATCCTCTCCAAAGCAGAACTCATCCTCGAATTCAGAGGAGGCGTCATGGACGACTACTTCCCAAACGCCAAAATCCGCATCCACACCCCCACCGAATCCGAACCAGAATCCTACACCCTCGCCACAATCTCCGAAGAAATCAAACCAGACCCCGACACCGACCCCAAACCCCCAAACAAACGCTACCACGCCATCCTCGAAAACCCACGCCCAATCGACCTCCACTCCATCGCCACCTGGGACCTCCCAGACCAACACATCACCACCGACACCGACGGCCAACAAATCCTCTACACCAACGCCTGCGACGACCTCGCCGCAGCAGCCGCAGCCCTGGCCGCATTCGACGAACTCCGCCACGCCCACTGCCCAAACGACATCCGCCTCCTCTTCACCAGAGCCGAAGAAGTCGGCTTCATCGGCGCCATCGGCGCATCCCGCGACCACTTCATGCCCAAAGCATCCCGCATCATCGCACTCGAAAACTCCCGCGCCTTCGACGACTCCCCCATCCACGCAGGCCCCATCGTCCGCGTCGGCGACCGCATCTCCATCTTCTCCCCAGACCTCACCGGCGCAATAGCCAAAGTCGCCGAACAAATCTCAGGCGGCCCCTCCACCCCCACCGCCTCACAAAAAACCTCCGACATGCCCACCTGGAAATGGCAACGAAAACTCATGGCCGGAGGCGCCTGCGAAGCATCCGTCTTCTGCGCCTACGGCTACACCGCCACCTGCCTCTGCCTCCCCCTCGGAAACTACCACAACATGGCAAACCTC
>JALSHW010000103.1 GCA_026982035.1 Phycisphaerales bacterium
AGTGCGACGGCGACGGTGGATTTTCCTGAGCCGGAGAGTCCGGTGAGCCAGAGGGTGCAGCCGTGGTGGCCGAGGATTTTTGTGCGGTCGGCTTGGGTGATTTGGCTTTTGTGCCAGGTGATGTTGTCGGGTTTGGAGTTGGGCATTGGATTCTCCGATTTTCAGGTCAAATATACTGTATTGTCTTGTGGACACTTCATCGTCCATACCGCCAATTATGATGCTTTTTTGCTCTCATTTTGGCGACGATCTTTGTAGAAACATCAATTTTCTGAATATCGCAAGTTTGCATCTTGACAGCAAAAAAAAAAAACGATATAATCAATAACCGTTTGTTTCTGATCTATTCACCACATACGAAAGATTTTTCAATGTTTATTTCACTCCTTCTTGCTTGCAGCATTCTCCAAGTCGGACCTATTCAACAGAAATCAAATGTCGTTGAGTTTGAGATACAGAGCGAAAAGAAAGATCAATCATATCTTGTTGTCGATACACCACTGTATGCAGGTCAATTTGATGTGAATATTCAACGGTCAGAAGACCTTGGAACCGTGACGGTGTCTCTTGTGGGATTTATTTCCTACGGGCAGGATACGAAGCAAACTGTCGATGCAGAATTGCATTTTACATATCCATTCGATCAAAATACGGTTGAACGGGTTGGAAATGGGCGGTTGGTTCGTGGTGACCGGGGTGTTGAATTATTTAAAGCAGAGAAACTTGCACCTGTTTCATTTGAATGGTCAAGCGTCAAACACCCTGAGTTCGGATATATTCAGATTTGGGATGTTGATGATCCTGATACACGAATCGCAGATTCGATTTTGATTTCGTTGTATCACGACATGGTTGCGCTTGATGGCGAGATTGATATTCAGGGTTCCGAATGTGACCCGAATTTTATTGAATGTCTCAATGCTGCCAAAAAAACTTGTGGTGTAAGCAGAATCGGATCTTTTTCGTATTCATGTACTAATAAAGAAGTTGTTTCTTGTAGTTTCACTTGTGTGCAATCTGCGCCGAGTTGATCGTTCTGTGGAGTGAATCGATTCCATACCCGCCCGGAAGATGGCGGGTGTTTTTTGTCTGCGTTTTGTTTGGGCAAACAAAACTGATTTTACAAACCATTCTGGGGTCTATACTTCAGCTGTTTCTTGGTCTTGATCGTGCTTGATCATTGGTTCTTTGCGTTGAGCGGGTCGATTCGATGGTCGATAGGGCTGTTGGGGGCACGATTTTGGTTCTTTTGAGATGGCGGAGGCGTTGGGTATGACCCAGACTGTGGATTCGAGTGCACACTATAAGTTGACGCACCTCAAGGCGCTCGAGGCCGAGGCGATTCATATCATGCGTGAGGTGGCGGCTCAGTTTGAGAAGCCGGCGTTGATGTTCTCGGGGGGGAAGGACTCGATTGTGATGGTGCATTTGGCCAAGAAGGCGTTTCGGCCTGCCAAGTTTCCGTTTCCGCTGCTGCATATTGATACGGGGCACAACTTTCCTGAGGCGCTGGCGTTTCGGGACAAATTGTGTGAAGAGATCGGTGAGCGGCTGATTGTTCATCAGGTGCAGGATTTGATTGATCGTGGGGTTGCCGCAGAAGACCCTGGGCCTTATCCGTCGCGGAATCGAGCGCAGATTCCGACGCTGCTGGATGCGATTGAAAAATATGAGTTCGATGCGCTCTTTGGTGGGGCACGGCGCGATGAAGAGAAGGCGCGGGCCAAGGAACGGATTTTTTCGTTTCGGGATGATTTTGGGCAGTGGGACCCCAAGAACCAGAGGCCTGAGCTTTGGAATCTGTACAACGGGCGACACCAGATGGGTGAGAATATTCGCGTGTTTCCGATCTCCAACTGGACGGAGATGGATGTGTGGCAGTACATCATGCTGGAGAATATTGAGATTCCTGATTTGTATTTTTCGCACAAGCGGGATGTTGTGGAGCGGCGGGGGCAGTTGGTTCCTGTGGGGGATTCGCCGTTTGAGGCGCGGGAGGGTGAGACTGTTGTGAATAAAACTGTTCGGTTCAGGACTGTTGGGGATATGAGTTGCACGGCGGCGACGGATTCGCCTGCGTCGAATCTTGAAGAGATTGTTGCGGAGGTTGCGGCGGCGCGGGCGTCTGAGCGTGGGGCACGGATGGATGACAAGACCAATGAGGCGGCGATGGAAGATCGTAAGAAGGAAGGATATTTCTAGGCCATGACCCCCAATGCTTCGAACACTACAGAATCTGATCTTTCGACGAGTACCAATGCCAATCAGGGTATGGAGTTTTCGACCGATGCGTACCTTGATATGGACCTGCTGCGGTTTTTGACTTGTGGGAGTGTTGATGATGGAAAATCGACGCTGATTGGGCGGTTGTTGTATGACTCGAAATCTATCTTTGAGGATCAACTTGAGGCGGCTGAATCGGCATCGCTTTCGCGTGGGGATCAGCGGATGGACCTTGCGCTGCTCACCGATGGGTTGCGGGCTGAGCGCGAGCAAGGGATTACGATTGATGTGGCGTATCGATATTTCGCCACGCCGAAGCGAAAGTTTATTATTGCGGATTGTCCTGGGCATGTGCAGTACACGCGGAACATGGTGACGGGGGCCTCGACGGCCAACCTTGCGCTGATCTTGATTGATGCTCGGCATGGAGTCATTGAACAATCGCGGCGGCATTCGTTTATTACTTCGCTGCTTCGGATTCCGCATCTGGTGGTGTGTGTGAACAAGATGGATTTGGTGGACTGGTCTGAAGAGGTGTATGACAAGATTCGTGAGGACTTTGAGGAGTTTGCGGCGAGGTTTGAGATCACGGACATCACTTTCATTCCGATGTCTGCGTTGACTGGTGATAATGTGGTGAACCGTTCGGAGAATATGGATTGGTTCCAGGGGCCTTCGTTGTTGCATCATTTGGAGAATGTGCATATTGCGGGTGATCGGGACATGATTGATCCTCGGTTTCCGGTGCAGTGGGTGATTCGGCCTCAGGGTGATGAGCATCATGATTATCGTGGGTATGGGGGGCAGGTGGCATCTGGGGTGTTTCAGGTTGGGGACGATGTGGTGGCGTTGCCGTCGGGGATGGAGAGCAAGATTAAGTCGATTGATGTTGGTGGGGTGGAGCAGCAGTTTGCTTGTCCGCCTCAGAGTGTTTCGATTCAGCTTGAGGGGGATATTGATGTGTCGCGGGGGGACATGATTTGCCGGCCGAACAACAAGCCGACTTCGGGTCAGAATATTGATGCGATGGTGGTGTGGATGGCTGAGGGGCCGATGGTTGTGGGGAAGAAGTACACGATTCGGCATACTTCCAATGAAGCTCGGTGTGTGATTAAGGAGCTTCGGTACCGGATGGATATTGATACGCTGCATCGGGTGGAGGAGGCGGTGGATTTGAAGCTCAATGAGATTGGGCGGGTGTCGTTTCGGATGACCAAGCCGTTGTTCTTTGATCCGTATCGTCAGTGCCGGGCTACGGGGAGTTTTATTATTGTGGATGAGCAGACGAACAATACGGTGGGGGCGGCGATGATCCTTGGGGAAACGAGCTAAACTTCGTTCGTGAAACAACATCAGATTATTACGGAGACGGATCGGGTTGCGTTGTGCGTTCCGAATGTGTGTCATATTGATGCGTTGGCTGTGCTGTGGGGTGATGTTGAGACCATGCGGTATATCGGGGCTGGCGGGGTGTGGACTCGGGAGCAGGTTGTTGAGCGAATTGAGCGAGCAATCAAGATGCAAGCCGAGCGAGGGATGACTTTTTGGACGGTGGTGGAGAAGGCGTCGGGGGCGGTGATCGGGCAAGGTGGATTGGTGCCGATAGCGTTTGATGGGGATGAGATTGAGCTTGGGTATCGGCTTGGTAAGGCGTATTGGGGGAAGGGGTATGCCACGGAGATTGCTCGGGCGGTGGCGGGGTATGGGTTTGGGGCGTTGGGGATTGATGAACTTGTTGCGGTGTGCTTTCCTGAAAATGTGGCGTCGCGGCGAGTGTTGAAGAAGGTTGGGTTTGTTGAG
>JALSHW010000104.1 GCA_026982035.1 Phycisphaerales bacterium
CCTCTTCTCCCCCTCTTCCCAAGAAGCTTGTATCTAATCCCTTCTAATTCACCACTTTACACCCCCTCTCCAACAACAAATCAAAGCACCCGTCTATCATCCTCGACTATGCCCATCCCCCGCATCGCCATCGTCGGCCGACCAAATGTCGGCAAGTCCTCCCTCCTCAATCTCATCGCCCAAGAGCGCATCGCCATCGTTGACGACACCCCCGGAGTCACCCGCGACCGCCTCTCGATCATCATCGATCTCATCGACCCCGAGGACCCCCTCAACGAAAAAGGCACCGCCAAACAAGTCGAACTCACCGACACCGGCGGCTTCGGCGTCTATGTCGCCGACGGCGCACGCTACAACGAAATCGGCGAAGACCTCGCCACCCTCACCGACGACATCGAAACACAAATCGCCATGGCCGTCTCCTCAGCAGACCTCATCCTCTTCGCCGTAGACTGCCAAGCAGGCATCACCGCACAAGACCAAGCCATCGCCCAAATGCTCCGAGAACAAAAACTTGGCCGCCGCGACACCCCCCAACAAGACGGCACCAAAAAATCAAAACTCACCCCCGTCTTCGTCGTCGCCACCAAATGCGACGACTCAAGCTGGGAACCACACGCCTACGAACTCGCCGCCTTCGGCTTCGACACCCCCCTCATCTGCTCGGCCACCTCCAAATACCTCCGCCGAGACATGCTCAACAAACTCCACGACCTCGTCCCAGAATACAAAGGCGACCCAGAACCCGAAGTCGACATGAAAGTCGCCATCGTCGGAAAACGAAACGCCGGAAAATCCACCCTCATCAACACCCTCGCCGGCGAAAAAAGAGTCATCGTCTCCGAAATCGCAGGCACCACCCGCGACGCCATCGATGTCAAAATCGAACTCGGCGAAAAATCCATCCTCGCCATCGACACCGCAGGCCTCCGACGAAAAAAATCCTTCCAAGACAAAATCGAGTACTACGCACTCGACCGCGCCAAACGCGCCATCTCCCGCTCCGATGTCGTCCTCTTCATACTCGACGCCACCACCGAAATCTCACAAGTCGACGAACAACTCGGCCACCTCATCGTCGACTCCCACAAACCCGTCGTCATCGTCCTCAACAAATGGGACATCGCCAAACACGGCGCCGACCAAGCAGGACGAAAAGCAACCCCAAGCCGCTACGAAGAATACATCCGAAAAGAACTCAAAGGCCTCTCCTGGGCACCCATCGCCATCATCAGCGCAAAAGAAGGCCTCAACATCACCAAAACACTCCATGTCGCCTTCGACCTCTACGAACAGGCCTCCACAAGAGTCGGCACAGGACAACTCAACCGAACCATCGGCTCAATCATCCAAGCACGAGGCCCAACCAACAAACTCGGCGCCGAAGCCCGCGTCTACTTCGCCTCACAAGTCAAAACAAACCCACCAACCCTCGTCCTGGTCGTCAACGACCCCGACCGCTTCACCCTCAACTACGAACGCTACCTCATGAACCGCATCCGCGAAGTCCTCCCCTTCGGCGAAGTCCCCATCAAACTCATCCTCCGCGCACGCAACCGCGTCGAAAAAAAATCCAAAACCGCCAAAGGCAACGAACTCCATGTCCCCGACCAAACCACAGGCCGCTTCGACGACGACATGACCCAAGAAACCATCGACCGCGACGCCTTCCTCCTGGACCTCCCAGACGACGCCGCCGCCTACTTCGACGACTAACTACAAATCAAACCCGATCTATCGGGTGCCCCGACTCGCCGCTTCGGCGCAGTCGGGTCTTATTCTGTGCATGTATTCGAGCCCCTAGGCCGCAAACCCACCATACGAATCATCTCCACAATCCCAATCATCATCCCCCGGCTCATCCATCCCATAATCCCCACTCAATCCCCACTGATCCTTGGGCAAATGCCGATGATGCGTCTGGATCACCCGAGCCAACTGCCGCCCAAAGAGCGTCCCAATGATCTCCAACATCCGAACATCATCCTCATCAAAACTCCGCGAACGATCCCGGAACAACGCCAGCACCGCCAAACACTCTCCACCTTCCCGGCATGTGATCGTCATCATCGTCGAATCTTCCACCCAATACGCACTCGACCCCAACATCTCAGTCATCTCATCACGCCCAGACATCGCCCGGACCCCATCAAGATGCTCCACCGATTCAGGAATCGCATCGGCCAACTGATCCAACATAATCTCAGCCGTCTCCCGAGCAATATCAAAGTTCACATACGCCCCCACCGAATAATCCCCACCGCTCGTCGGCATAAACACCGCCGCATTGGTCGGCCCAATCTTCGACAAAGTAAACTCAAGCAGCGTCCGCAACAACGACTCAATATCAAGCTCCTGGCGAAGCAAAGTCTCAAGCTCACTCGAAATCTTCACATCCCCAAACTGCTGCGTCAAATCCTTGTACGCCTCAGTCAAATCACTGCACAACCCACCAATCTGCCCCGTCACTTCATGCCGAGCATCGTTCAACTTGTTGCACAACTTCTTAAGTCGATCCACCCGTGCTTCATACCTCCGCACCCGCTGGGCTCGATCCACCGCTTCATTCATCCGCCGAGCCGTGTCGGCCCCCGATGAAGAAATCGGAATCAAATCACACGCACCAGCACGCATCGCACGCACCGCATCATCAGCACTATGAATCGCCCCAAGCACCACACCCACCATCATCGGATGATGCATCGTGATCGTCTCAAGCAACTTAATCCCGTCCCCCTTACCCAACGCCCGCTCAATAATCACCAAATCCGTCGAACTGGTATTAATAAACTCCAACGCCTCGGCGGCACTGTCCACAAACTCAATCGACTCCACCCGACCACGCAGCAACGATGAAATCCGACGCCGCACCGACCGACGCGAACTCACCGCAAGCACCCGTGCATCAAGTCCCGCCGGCTCAACCATCATCGAATCCGGGCCCGCCAACCCAGCATCGCCCAACCCATCACCCGTACCGTCAACCGATCCATGCCACAACGCATCATGTCCCTCGCCATGCGCCCGGTGCTCAAATGGTTGATCTCGGTGGTTCATCAATCGTCTCGCCAATCTCGTTTACGCCGCTCTGTACCGGCTATTGCTCTTCCTACCCAGCAGCGTAATCTGCACCTGAGCCCCGGGAATCTTCCCGCTGGTATTGCCAATCGAAATCACTCCGCCGTGAAGCTCAATCACGCTCCGCGCCCTCGCCAAACCCAACCCCGGACGACGCCCGGCCTTGAGCTCAGAAAAGAACGGATCAAACGCATGATTCAACGCCCGCTGTGACAAGCCAGGCCCCGTATCAACAATCCGTACCAATACTCGGCCATCCCCGCCCGAAGGTTCAATCGAAACCATCACCACACCCGAAGGATTCGATAAAATCGCATTCACGATCGGTTCACTGATCGCCTTGGCCATCAAATCACGATCCACATGCACCGGATTGACCATCCCCTCAATATGAAGCTTCACCTTGGCACGAATCCCAGACCGCTGACACTGCCCCTTGGCAATCTCAATGGCCTGCCGAATCACCAACACCGGATCAGCACCCGACAAATTCGGCTCAGGCGGCTCAGCCAACATATGCATCGACGAAATCATGCTCGACAACGAATCGGCCGCCTCAGCAATCGCCCGCGCCGCCTCCCGATCCCGCTGCGTCCCAAGCCGCTCAAACAACTGCTGAGAACGACCATTAATCACCGCCAGCGGATTATTCATCTCATGGGCCGCCCCCGCAGCCATTTGTCCAAGCCGCAACAACGACTCATTCTTCGTCTTCTCCCGCTGCATCGACGCCAACTCACGATTGGCACTGGCAAGCTCCTCAGCAAGCACCGCACTGGCACGCGCACGAATCGACTGATTCAACTCCCGCCCCCACATCCGTGACACAATCCGAAACCCCTTCGCACTCAACTCCGCCGCCGAACTCGACGACGCCTTGACCAACACCACCAAACACGACACCCCCCCATCATCAACC
>JALSHW010000105.1 GCA_026982035.1 Phycisphaerales bacterium
GTTGGTCGACGGCTTGGGTTTGTTTGAGATAGCGGAGGATGACACCGGCGGCGCGGATGGAGATGAGCGAATCGTCGAGCCCGTAGCCGGCGGTGGTGGCCGAGCCGTATTGTTGGTGGATGGCCTCGAGTGCTTCTTCTTTGCGGAAGTGCCAGGAGGGTTGTCCGGTGCCTTGGACTTGGAGGGTGTCGAGGATGGCTTGGGTGCGTGGTGGGATTTGACCCATTGAGGATTCGGCGTAGAGGAGTTCGCGGATGCCTGCGCGGGCGAGTTCGTCGATGCAGGCGTCGGTTGGGCCGTCGTAGACGGCAAAGGCGCCGGTGGAGAGTTCGACGATGGCGATGCCTGCGTGATGGTCGTCGTCAAAGACGATCGCGCCGAGGTAGGCGGTTTGTTCATCGAGCATGAGGGCTTCGTCAACCAGGGTGCCTGGGGTGACGACTTGGGTAACGCCTCGATCGACGACGCCTTTGGCATCTTTGGGGTCTTGGAGTTGATCGACGACGGCGACTCGATAGCCGGCGTCGATGGCTTTTTGGAGGTAGTTTGATTTTTGGTGGTGGGGGACACCAGCGAAGGGGATCGCGCTGCCTCTTTTGGCCAGTGATAGGCCGAGATCACGGGAGAGGTTGGTGGCGTCGTCGCCGAAGAGTTCGTAGAAGTCGCCCATGCGAAAGAAGAGGACGCATTCTGGGTGTTCTTTTTTGATGGCGGTCCATTGCCGCATCGCCGGAGTGTCCCAGGGGTCCTTTGCCATTGCGGATAGAGGATAGCACGATTTTGGATTTGTTTATGCTCAAGGGGTGCGAAAAGGGGCGTGTTGGCGGAGGAAATCGACATGAAATGGCCGTGGGGTATTTGGATACCCCACGGCCATCGTCTTGTGGGAATTCGGTGCGTGTGCTGGGGTGGATCGTTTTTTTCGTTGTGGGGGGGGTGGATATTTTTAGACTGGTGTGGGCACGCTGATGCTGGCTCGTTCGAGAAGGATTTCGGCGATGAAGAGGGCGTCGTCTGCGGGTTGTCTGGTTTTGGTTTGGCGGGCGATGCATGATGATCCTGAGGCCAAGAGGGCGAGTTTTCGTGAGAGTTGATCGACATTGGAGAGGTTGGCGTCGGTGCAGAGTTTGAAGAACACTTCGATGATTCGCTGATGATGGGCCAGGGCTGCTTTGGCGGGTTCGGAATCAAAATCTGGGAACTCGGCAATGGCGGCTTGGAACATGCAGCCACAGAATTCAGGGTCCTGAAAGCGATCACCCAAGGCGACAAAGACAGCGAGAATTTGCTCGTATGGGTCGGAACTGGCAATGAGGATGTATTCTTTCATACGCTCAATATGCGTGTGGGAACTCCGAGAGAGTACTTCGGCGATGAGTTGATCCTTGGATCCGAAGTTGTTGTAGAGGGTCATTTTTGCGACACCGGATTTTTCGAGGATTCGATCGATGCCTGTGGCGTGGAATCCATCCTGTTCAAAGAGTTGACGGGCACATTTCAAGACGATTTCTCTTTTTGAGTGGGGCATTTTCAGAATCCTTTAAAAAACTATTGATTCGGGGGAACAAAAAGACAGAACGGTCTATTCTATTCTACTGTATGGTTTCCACAAAGCAAATCAAAACGCTCCGAAATAATCGGGAGTTCACAGGTTTGCAATCGTGGTGTGTGTTTCGGCTCTGATTCATGTCATTTCCTGCTCAGGGTCGCCCGGATGGTCTGGGCGGCCCTGTTTCTCGAAAATGTTTCCCACAGAACGATTGCAGTCTAACTTATCCTTTGGTCCATGTACACCAAAATCGGTGTGCTAAATACCCTATTTTACAATTTGTGCGGTGAAACGCCCTTTTGAGCGATACAGTGGGGGGTGGAGAACACCGAACCCAACCCAATTTGTGGTCTTTTGAATGTCAACAAGCCCTTGGGATTGACTTCCATGATGGTGTGCCGAGTCGTCAAGGGACGGCTCAAGTCAGGGGGAGCCCCCAAAAAAGTCAAGGTTGGGCATGGGGGGACACTCGATCCGCTGGCGACTGGGGTGCTGGTGGTGCTGATCGGCAAAGCGACCAAGCAACAGGATTCAATTATGGGGACCGATAAGGCGTATCGGGCGGTGGTGGATTTGGCCCATACTTCTGAGTCGTGTGATATGGAGTTTGAGCCGGTGGCGGCGGTGGTGGATCGGGAGCCGACGCTTGAGGAGGTTCGGGTGGTGTGTGATGGGTTTGTGGGGGAGATTGAGCAGGTGCCTCCGGCGTACTCGGCGATCAAGGTCGATGGTCATCGGGCCTATGCGTTGGCGCGGAAGGGTGAGGATGTGGAGATGAAGTCTCGGTTGATTCGGATTGATGCGATTGAGATTGTGGAGTACCGCTGGCCGATGCTTGAGATTGATATTCGGTGCGCCAAGGGGACTTATATCCGATCTTTGGCGCGGGATATTGGTGTGGAACTTGGGGTTGGGGGGATGCTTGCGTCGCTTGAGCGGACGGCGGTGGGTGGTTTTTTGATTGAGGATGCGATCGATTTGGATGATGTGGCGAGCCCGCTTGATCCTTGGGGCTTGCCGACTGCGGGTTTGAAGATATAGAGCGGTTGTGTTGTGCTGGTTTCGAAAGTCACAGGATGGTTATTGGCCATGATTTTTAACTTTGGGGGGTGGGGGGGGTGGGGGGGGGGGGGGGGGGGTCCCAGATTTCGGTGGTGTCTTGGCCGTCGCAGATTCTTCGGATGCAGAGGTAGGCCATGGTTGAGGAGCAGAAGAGGATGCTCAAGGCGTAGCCGGCGACGATGAGTTGGAGTGCCGATTGCCAGAGTGTGATGATGCGGTGTGCGAGTGGTTCGGTGGCGGCCATGTCTGTGGTGCCAGCGATGACGCGGCGGCCTGCGTCGTTGGTGAGGGTTGAGATGAGGGTATCGGCGGTGCCTATTGACCATCCGGCGATGGTGGCGACGATGGTGGTGATGGTGGTGCCTAGTAGAAGAAGGATGAAGGTGTAGAGGGCGAGGCGGATGGGTTTGGCGATGAGGTAGGCGTAGCTTCGTTGGAGGGCGTCGAATCCGTCGGTGCCTTCGATTGCCAGTGCGGAGATGGAGAGGGGGAGGGTGAGGATGTGGAGGGTGAGGATGCAGACGATGAGGATTGAGAGGATGAGTCCTGGGAGGTAGAGGATTGAGCCGAGGATGTTGACGATGGGGATGCTGAGGGTGAGTCCGATGAGGATGACGAGGGTGGAGAGGACGGCACAGACAAGGAGCGGGCCCAGTGTGGTGAGGGCGATTTGTCGGATGGCTCGGAATGCTGAGGAGAGTGCGTTGACGGTGTCGGATTGTCGGCCATGGGCGTATTCGATGCTTGCGGATCGGGAGATTGCGTGGCCGAAGGTGCCGAGGATGAGGAGGATGGGGATCAGGAGGGCGATGGAGCTCCAGGGGGCCTGGGTGAAATGGTTGATGTGGTATTGGGCGGCGTGGGCCAAGGTATAGACCATCCGTGTCGGGTTGAGGGACATCATGGATTGAAGGAGAGGTTGGAATCCGAGGTAGGTGTCTGAGGCGGCGATGGGGTCGATGGGAGCAGGGGGATTGAGGATGGCGGTGTGGATGGCGGTGATGAGGACGATGCCAAAGGCGGCGATGATGCCGAGGAACCAGCGGACTGGTGTGAATGCCATGGCGGGGGCTTTGAGGAGGGTTGGCCAGTGGAGTCCTGCGGTGAGGTCTTGGAGGAGGATTTTGGGTTCGGTGGTGCCTGGATTTGGAGTGTTGGGATTGTGTGTTGTGGGGTGCTTGGGGCTCATGTGGTGATGGTACGCGAATTTGGTTGCTTTGGCGCGGTTTGGTGCCGATGATGGTGGTATGAAAACAGCCGTGTGGATTTGGATTGTGCGTGTGATTTCGTTGTGTGTGCTTGGGCCTGTGGCGGGGGGGTTGATGGGATCGTTGCGGGCGGCTGATGGGTCAAGGTTTGCGACGCC
>JALSHW010000106.1 GCA_026982035.1 Phycisphaerales bacterium
AGAAACAGAAGAAACAACAAAAATCACCAACAGTCCATGCCGGAGGCACATGATGGATCCCAACCCAAACACCCAACACGAATCGCATATGAATCCAGACTCGGGTTCAGAACACTCGGCCCATGGGCGTGATCTTCTGATTTCCAGAGTGATTGACGGCTCAGCAAGTGCTGATGATTGGTCATCGTTCCGAATCATGGCCGCCAACGATGCCCAGGTTTGGACCGATCTGAGCATCGCCCAGCGCGAGCATGAAGCATTGTGCGAAGTCATGCACACGGCTTCAACCATCGCCGATGGTGTTGATCTTCCGGGTGGTTCGGGTTCGCCATTGGTCTTTGAAAGCCGCGTGACCACGGCAACGCGGTGGGGGGGCTGGGCGATTGCTGCGGTGTTGTTGCTCGGATGGTTTACCGGGACCATTTCAATGAATCCAATCCAGAACCCGACCCAAAATACGAACCAATCGAATGATCCAATCACCGCCGGGATGCTGTCGCTCAGACAAGCCAGTCCAGAGCAGGCCTTTGGTCAATATCTTCATGCCGGGCAAACCAACGGCCAAGTCGTCGGCGAAATGCCCAACCAGATCGTCGTCGAAACCCGTCCACTGGTCGATGGCACCATCGAAGTGATTTATATCCGTCAGATCATCGAGCGCCGGGTGCTTGACCAGGCCTACCGCGAGGCGGTCGATGAGTTTGGAAACTCGGTGGTTGTTCCGGTGAATCTGGATTCGATCAAAACCAATACGCCGTTCTAAAGCATTTGTTTTCAAGAATTAGAACTCGTATGTGACAGAAAATCAGTTGAAGCGCATCCAAGTTCATGGCTTGTTTCTGCATTTTCAAGCCACAAAAACCACAACCCCTTACACACATGGAGGCATTCACAATGAAACACACCGTCCACGCATATTCAGCGGCGATCCTGATCGGACTCTCCGGCATGGCCAATGCATCAACAGCATCCGTATCAACCGATGGATTCTTCATCGAAACAACGGCCCATCCACACGAAGAAACCAAACACAACACACACCAAGTTTGGATTCAACGAGTCAGCGATGGCGATCATGTCTATGAACTCCGAATAGAAGACGGGGAATATTTCGTTTCAGTCGATGGCGATCAAGTTCCACAGAACCAAATCAAAAAAACAAAAAATGCAGTGGTCGTCTTGAAAACAGATGGAGGAGAACTCCATGAGTTTGATCTGACCTTGACCGAAACCGGTCGGGCCAATCTTCAAAAAACACACAGCATGCGATTCAACCCTTCAAATCAAACAGGACATTTCGTTGGTGTGTCTTCCAACATCAACCAAGGCAACTTGACTCTTGAAGCCAATTTGAAACCCAAGGTTATGCTCGGGGTCTACACCGATGAACCCGGAGAATCACTCCGCAAACAACTTGGAATCAAGGGTCATGCGATTTTGATCGAAAAAGTAATCAAGGGATTGAGTGCCGACCAAGCGGGCATCAAAGACCACGACATCATCATTTCCATCGACGACACCAACAGCGTTTCGCCGGAACAGTTGACCGAGATTCTCTCAACCAAAAAACCAGGCGATGAAATAAAGATCGTTGTACTCAGAAACGGTCAACTCAAGAAGATCAACACCGCGCTTCTGGCCTACGACGCCAAGGCGCTCGGACGCACACCAAGTTCAGAGAACGACAGAAACCAGATTCGTCTCATTGATCCAAAAAATTCCGGGACTGTTCTGGTGCCTCCTACTCCGCCGTCACCGATTCAGTTCTTTGATAGTACAGAAATACAAGAGCGAACCCACCAAAAAATCATTGAAGCCCTGCGACAAGAAGGCATTGGTGAAAAGAAAATCGCCGAAATCGAAAAACAAATCCGTGCATCGCTTGAAGAAAATGTCTGGAGGCCATTGGCTCAGGATCGTTCAGCAGAACAATGGTTTGCTTGGAACAACCTGAGCGGAGAAAACCGGCAACTCAATGCACACCGCCTCTTGCCCGAAAATATACAACAAAAAGCGGAAGACGCGATACGACACGCCGAGCGATTGACCCTGGAATACAAAGACGGCCAACTGCTCCTCAAACGCCACGCCAAAGACCTCGAAGACAAAATCCAGACCCTCCACGAACAGGTTCAAGAAACCATGCCCAAGGTCGAATCTGAACTCCAAGGACGCCTGGTGGAACTCGAAGACCGCCTTGATCAACTTGAATCGGCACTCGATTCAAAGATGGACAGCTTATCAGGACTCATCGAACAACTCATCGACCGGCTCGATGAGGACTGATGATCCAGATGGCGGAAAGTTTTTCTTCCTCAGTCACCAAAATCAGCAACCAAAAAAATTCTGATCGGTTGAAAGAGAGGTTGGGACTTTCCCAATCAGAGACAGACCACGACGCCGGTTCTGCATTTATGCAGGACCGTTCCCCGGCGGCTGCGCGATGAGACCCCGCACAGCCGCCATTTTTTTACACCAGATTTGATTCAGTTTGAAATCAGACACTTCAAACCAAAATAGTCGGGCCCTCTGTGTGGTACACTCTTGACAAGGAGAACTGCCGATGCCAGACCAACCCCAATCAGGTCAAGAAATGATCGCATTGGTCCGCGAAAGCTACGACCTGCTCAAAGCCGAGATTGCCAAGATCATCGTCGGCCAAGATGAAGTGATTGATCAAATACTCATGGCCGTCTTTTCAAGGGGACACGCCATGCTCGTGGGTGTCCCCGGTCTTGCCAAGACTCTGGTCATCTCCACCATTGCAGAAACCATGAAGCTGGATTTCTCACGCATCCAGTTTACCCCAGACCTCATGCCCAGCGACATCACAGGCACCGAAGTCATCGAAGAAGACAAAGCCACCGGCCAAAGATCACTGAGATTTGTTCCAGGCCCCATCTTTGCAAGCGTGATTCTCGCCGACGAAATCAACCGCACCCCACCCAAAACCCAGGCCGCCCTGCTCGAAGCGATGCAAGAACGGCAAGTCACCGCCGGGGGCACAAGGCATGTCCTCCCAGACCCGTTCTTTGTCCTTGCCACCCAAAACCCACTCGAACAAGAAGGCACCTACCCACTCCCCGAAGCCCAACTCGACCGCTTCATGTTCCAAATTCTCGTCCAATACCCAACCGAAGAAGAAGAACTCCAAGTCATCAAACGCAGCGCGACCAAAGGCGAAACGAGCGTTGAGCCAGTCATCGACACCGACCGAATCCTCGAAGTTCAGAAAATCATCAAGCACGCTCCAGTCCCCGAGCATGTCTGCAAATACGCCCTTCGCTTGGTTCGGGCCACCAGAGCCAACGAGGGCGGCTCATCAAGCAACCCGATCCCTGAGATGATTCGAGACTATGTGTCTTGGGGTGCAGGCCCGCGCGCCAGCGAGGCGTTGGTTCACGCCGCCAAAGCCCACGCGATGCTTTTGGGCGACGGGCTGGTCACCGTCGAAACCATTCGGTCGATCGCCCATCCGGTGCTGCGTCATCGTTTGGTGCTCAACTTCAACGCCCAGGCCGATCAGGTGACTCCAGAGGCCATTATCGACAATCTTCTCGAAACGATCCCAGCCGACGGGCTCGACGATCACGCCCGAACCGCAATCCAAGGCGTGATCGAGCGTGGTTCATAGATGAAATTGATAAAATTACACCCTATTTGGCTGCAAATCGGAATCATTCTAAACAATTTTGATTCTTTGCTTGTACTGAACAACCCAATCCCATAGTGTTGACATTATTGATATGGAGGTCCTCTTGCTCTCACAAACCACTGAATACGCACTCCGAGCCACAATTTGCCTGGCCTACAACCGGGAAGGTCTGGTCTCAACCTCTGAACTGGCCGAGGTCACCAAGGTTCCAATGAACTACCTTGCCAAGGTGCTTCAACTGCTTGCCCGCGCCGACATTGTTGCAGGCCGTCGAGGAGTCGGTGGTGGGTACCGGCTTACAAGACCCCCAGCCGATATTTC
>JALSHW010000107.1 GCA_026982035.1 Phycisphaerales bacterium
TGGGGCGGGGTGTCCTTGATGGGGATTGGATGGAGGTTGGGTGGGAAGTGGTTATGGGGAGGGTGTGTGTGGTTTGTTCGGAATAGATTCTGTGTTGGGCGGATGAATTCGTTGCAACTGTGGGGGTTTTGGGCCGAATGTTCTTGTGTGGGCGTTTGTCCTTGTGTACGCTGTGGTGCCGGGATATTGAATCCTGTTGTGACCTGAATGAGTGAAACCGAAATGGATCTGTAGGGAGACCATCCAATGAAGAAGTTGTTGTGTGCGAGTGTGTTGGCTGTTGGTGCGACCTGTGCTTTTGGTCAGTTGGAACGACAGGTGTATGTCAATGGGCTTGATCGTCCGGTGTTCATTACCCATGCTGGGGATGGTTCTGGTCGTTTGTTTATTATTGAGCAAGAGGGTGCGATTCGGGTTGTGGATGCCAATGACAATTTGCTTCCGACGCCGTTTTTGGATATTGATCCGCTTGTGGTTGGTGGGACCAGTGGTGGCGATGAGCGTGGGCTTCTTGGGCTTGCGTTTCACCCGGACTATGAGAACAACGGGTTGTTTTATGTGAACTACACCGGCGGTGGTGGAGCAACGCGGATTGTTGAATATGAGGTTTCAGGCGTTGCTGATGTGGCGAATCCTGCGTCGGCTCGTGTGCTGATGACCATTAGTCAGCCGTTTTCCAATCACAATGGTGGGTGGATGGACTTTGGTCCTGATGGATATTTGTACATCAGCACGGGTGATGGCGGTGCGGGCAATGATCCGGGAAACCGCGCGGCTCGTTTGAACACGCTTCTTGGGAAGATTCTTCGGATTGATGTGGATAATCAGGACGCTGGGCTTGAGTATGCGATTCCTGCGGGGAATCCGTATGCTGATGATGGGGATGCTGGGACTTTCCCGGAGATTTGGCATTCTGGGCTTCGGAACGCTTACCGGTCGAGCTTTGATCGTGAAAATGGCGATTTGTGGACGGCCGATGTTGGTCAGAATGGTTGGGAAGAGATCAACCACACGCTCGCTGGCGTGAGTGGATTGGATTATGGGTGGCGTTGCCGCGAGGGATTCCAGTCGACTGGGCTTTCGTGTGGAACGACGGGCTGGACTGATCCGGTGCATGATTATGCGTTGACTGGCGGGAATTGTGCGGTGATTGGTGGATATGTGTATCGCGGGTGTGAGCTTGGCGAAGATTATCAGGGCCAGTACTTCTTTGGTGATTACTGTGGCGGAGATATCTGGACGCTTGATCCGGTGACGCATGTTCGGACGACTGAGTTTGATTTTGGATTTGGTCTTTCGTCATGGGGCGAGGATGAATCTGGCGAGTTGTACATGTCGGACCTCTTTGATGGAACGGTGTATCGCTTGGTTAATCCCAATGTTCTTGATGCGAACGAGAATGGGATTCCAGATGCTTGTGAATCGTCGTGCCCTGCTGATTTGACGGGTGAGGGTGATTTGAACTTCTTGGATGTGTCTGCGTTTCTGACGGCTTTTGGCAATCAGGACCCTGTTGCGGATTTTACCGGGGAAGGCGACTTCAACTTTCTTGATGTCTCTGCCTTCTTGGCCGCGTTTGGTAAGGGTTGTCCGTAAGTTTGGACTGGCTGGACTGGCTGGACTGGCCGGGCATTGATTCAGAATGGAGTGCGTGTGATGAAGAGCTCGCGGAGTGTTGATGGTGTTTTGTGCGCTGGTGTGATTGTGCCGATGATGTTGGTTTCGGTTGCTGCTGGCGCGGGGTTTGGTGACGGGTTTGATGGTGTTGTGGATTCATCGGCTTCATCGGCGTCGCTGGTGGGGGCTGTGGAGATTCACAATACTGGTGTGTTGGTCGGTGACTTTGATGCTGAGACGAATCCTGATGGGACCAGCACGCGGCCTGGGTTCTTTGGTGGATCGGGGAACAATCCGATCGGTATGGAGCTCACGGGTGTTGTTGATGCGAATCTGGATACCAATCCGACGGGAGGGATGTCGATTGGCGTGGATTTTGATGCGTTGACGATTGATCTTTCTGGGATGGAGATTGATCTGTTGGGCGGTCAGAGCGGGGTGGCTCAGCCGAGCGTGTCGATGATTTATGACACTTTTAATACGGTCAATCCGTCGTTTATTTATCCGGGCGGGATTCCGTTTGAGTTTCCTATTGGTGATGGTTCGAGTATTGATTTGGCGGTGGCGACTCAGACTGGGCCTGGGCTTGGGGTGTTGACTCCGACGGCGGACCCGGATGTGTTTGGGTTTTCGATGGTGATGCCTGCGGAGTTGGCGATGAGCTTTACGATTGGTTTTGATGGTGCTGATCCGCCTGCGGATGGTTTTGAGCCGTTGGCGGTGGTGTTGCCTTTGAGCGGGACCATTGAGCGGCTTGGTGGGGGTGGGGTGGTGTTGTTGATGACGATTGAATCGCAGCAGATTGATCAGGAGACGCCGATTGAGGGGGTGGTTTTGCCTGAGATTGCCTTTGAGCTTCCGACGCTTGGGGTTGAGACGGCTGGTGTGTTGTTTACATTGACGCCTGATTTGTTGACGGTTGGGCTTGATTATGGATGGTCGTTGGTGGTCAATGGGGCGCCGAGTGCGTGTGCTGCGGATTTGGTTGAAGATGGGTTGTTGAACTTTTTTGATGTGTCGGCGTTTCTTGGGTTCTACAGTGCTGCGGACGCTCGTGGAGACATTAATGGAGATGGACTCTTCAATTTCCTTGATGTTTCGTTGTTCTTGCAGATTTACAGTGGTACCTGTGGCGATTGATCGAGCGTGTTTTTTCATAAGGAGATTTTAGATGAAGCATGTTTCGTTTCTTTGCGTGGCTTGTGTGGTGTTGATGGGGTCGGGGGTATCGGCTCAGCCGTTGGAGTTTGTGATTGATCCGGGGCAGTCGTCGATTGATTTGACGATTACGCTTGATCTGGGTGCGTTCGGCGGGGACAGCGATTCGGATTCGTCGTCGTTGTCGGGGACGATGGATTTGGGGATTGATGATTCGTCTTCGCCAACGGAAACTTCGTTTCATGATTTGCTGGCGATTATGGATTCTGATTTGAACTATAATTGGGAGCCGGCGTTTTTATCGACTGCTGATGCGACGCTGACGGGTGGGTATATGGAGTATGCTCAGCCGGGCGTGGTGATTGGGCCTGTGGCTTTGGTGGGCGGGGGGTTTGTATTCCCGGCTGTTCCGACGCTTGTGGGCGGGCTGTTGACGGTGAACTATGATATTTTCTTGGTTGGTTCTGGGAGTGAGGTTGTTGATCTTTCGACGCTTGAGCCGGCGGTTGATGATTTTGCTGGAACGATGTTGGTTGTTGGTGAGACTGTGACGGTGTTCAATACGGTGCCGATTTCGGGGGCTCAGCCGTTGGTTGTGGATGGGTCTGAGATTGGTCAGGTGATCTTTACGGGCTCGGCGACGATGGTGGCGGTGGCGCAGATTCCTGAGTGTCTTGCTGACATGAATGGTGATGGGTTGCTCAACTTCATTGATGTGTCTGATTTCTTGACGGCCTATGGAAATCAGGACCCGTCGGCGGACTTTGAGTTTGATGGGCTGTACAACTTCTTGGATGTTTCGGCGTTCTTGGCGGCCTATGGAGCGGGTTGCCCGTAAAGAGGATGTTCGGGTTTGGGTCCTGTTGTATCGGACTTGAGATTGATTGGCTTGCCCGCACAAACCGTCGGATGAGAATATCCCGAGTTTTGGGAGAATTTGTTGCATCCGAGTGCTTGTTTGGGGGCAATAGTATGTACGAACGGCCCGATCGGGTTGAGAGATGAGTATACAGAGACAATCTGGAGGTTGTGTGATGAGAGGTCATCGGAGCGGTTTTGCTGTGTGTTTTGAGCGGATTGGTGTTTTGATGGCGTGTGCTGTGGGGATGGGGGTTGCTGGGGTTGCGGTTTCGGCGCCGTTGCCGACGACGATTGAGGATTTTTTCTTGCCTGGCACGCAACCTGAGAC
>JALSHW010000108.1 GCA_026982035.1 Phycisphaerales bacterium
AATCAGGATTCAAGAACTTCCCATCCTTATGAAACACCTCCCCATCAGCACTGATCGTCCCCCCCGTCCGAAGATCACACACCATATCCCAGTGCAACGCCGATTCACTCGTCGATCCAGACTCTGGATAGCCCATGCCGCAGGCCGCATGAAAAGTCCCGCCGATCTTCTCATCAAACAGCGTGTTCTTTGAGAACTCCTTGATCGAATAGTTGGTACCAATCGCAATCTCCCCCATGTTCCGCGCCCCCTCGTCCTGATCGAGCATTGCAAACAAAAACTCCTCGTTCTTGGTCGCACTGGCGTTGACGACGCGATTGTCCTTGAACTCCAGCCGCACCCCCTCAACCTCTCGCCCGTTGTACACCGCCGGGAACGAATAGTTCACATGCCCATTGGCCGACTGAGGCCCACAAAAAACCTCCCCATCCGGAAAATTCTCCCCGCCCGAACAGTTGATCCAAATCGACTTACTCTTATCAACATCAACCACCAAATCCGTCCCATCATTGCCATCTTTAGGCGGCGCCTTGAAATGCAACTCATCCTTCGTCTGCAACCAATCACACACCCCCTGCTGCTTGGCATGAATCGCCTTCCACGCGGCGACCGGATCATCCAGATGCAAAAGCCCGGCCTCAAACACAAATTTTTCGTACTGCGTAAGCGACATCTCCGCATCCTGCGCCGAAGCCAGCGTCGGATACTGCGTCCCGCACCACCGCAAATCACCATCAGCGGCCCGCTTCATAAACCGATCCATCAAAGGCCCATTGGCCACCCGCTGCTTGGCGATCTTCTGCGGATCCACCCGCGACAACGATTTGGTATTCACTTCGGCCCAAAGCCCAATCCGCACATCAACCGTCTCAACCGTGTGCAATGCAATCGGATTCAGATATTCCAACTGCTCATCGCTGGCATGTTCAAAAAACAAACTCGCCAACGCATCCCCCCGCGGCTGCCAAAAAGGATTCCCCCCCGCCTTGAGCACCGCCTCATACACCGCCTCAACCAAAGGCAACCCCACCGGATCAGCATTGATCGCCACCAAATCCCCCTTCTTGATCTTCGTCGAGTACCGAACAATCACATCAGCGAGCTTATCAAGTCGTGGATCACGCATAGCACTTCCTTCCAAAAACACACTTCATACAAGAAATCAAGGGTAGCCCCGGTCGAACCCATTGGCCTGACATGCGTACACTTCCCCTCAACCCACCAAATACCCAAAACCTCCAAAACGGAGCCACAGCATGACAAACAACCGTACAATCTCGATCGCCATTCTTCTCGCCGCCTTTGTCGTCGCCGGATCCATCTGGACCAAGCCCGCCATCGGCACCAAAACCATCTCCGCCGCCCAAGGCAACATCGGCGTCGTCGACATCTATCACCTCGTCGACATCCTCATCATGTCCGATCAAGCAAGCCACGAACGCACCGACTTCGAAACCAAAAGCAGCCAAACCATCACCGCCCTCGAACAACAACTCATCGGCATCCAAACCCAAATGTCCCAGATCACCCAAGACGATCCCCAATCAGGACAACTCTACAACCAATACCAACAAGTCACCCAACAAATCCAACAAGCCACCAACCAAATCAACGCCGGCTACCAACAACTCCTCTCAACCCAAATCGCCGACGCCTACAAAACCATCCACGCCGCCACCAATGAAATCGCCGCCGACCAGGGCTACACCTTCGTCCTGGCAACCCGCCGCGGCGCCGACCTCATCCAAACCACCACCCTCACAGGCGTCACCCAAGAAATCCTCGCCCGCCCACTCATCACCCCACCAGATTCCGTCGACCTCACCGAATCCATCCGCCTCCACCTCGGCCTCCCAACCATGGAAGAAATCACCGCCAAAATCCAAGCCGAGCAAGAAGCCGCCCAAGCCGCAGCAGATGCCGCCTCCCAAGCCGCACAAGAACCTGCGACAGATCCCGTCGACAATCTCCCAACCCCAGCAACCGAAATCACCGACGAATAATCGACGAATAATCACCCACGACGACCGATCAAAAACTACTCCACATCCCCAAGCACCTCGAGCATCGGCCCGAGGTGTTTTTCATAGTTCTTCCACCGCTGCCGGCTCGTCTTATACAACGGTTGCCGCACCTGCCCAGCACTGGCCGTATGCACCGAAGACTTACTCTTGTGATGCTCCAAACACGCACGATCAAAATCCAACCCCACATAATCCACCATCGCACGAATCCGACCCTCAGGATCACCCGTCAACTCCTCATACCGAGACTCAAACACCGGCTCCTCTAAAATCCCACCCCAATGCTCCATCGTCCGCACATACCCAAGATACTGCTGAGCACAAGTCACCAAATCATGCGCATACCGCATCGAAGGCCCAAACCGCTGAAAATAAATCGACAAACAAACATCCCGCGCATCACGACGACAATGCACAATCCTCACCCCAGGAAGCATCCGAACAATCGGCCCAAGAAACAAATAATTCTCAGGCATCTTGTCAATCACACGAACAATCTTCCGATCAGGATACGCCTCATGCAGCGATCCCAAATACCGCTCCGCCCCCACAGCCAAATCCTCATCACTCAAATCCCCAGGCAACCTCGAACCCAAAATCTCATTAAGCACCGGGCTCTCCCCAATCCCCCCAGCAAGCGGATGCGACCCAAGCACCTGCTCAGTCAGCGTCGTCCCAGACCGAGGCATCCCCACCACCAAAACACACCGCGACCCATCCACCGGCTGAACCGTAAGCCCCTCCACCGCCTCCTTGGTCCACCCACCAAGATGCACATCAAAATTCGTCGGCACCCCCGGATCGGTCATCTTATTGGCCGTCTCAAAAGCACCAAAAGCATCATCGTACTCCCCCACCGAATCCAACAAATGCCCCAGCGAAAACAACAACTCACTCCGACGAACCCGCTCAAGCAACGGATTCTCAAGCGTCGTCCGAATCAAATCAATCGCATCCCCCTGCCGTTTGAGCTCCCGAGCAAGCGTCCCATAGATCATCACAATCGACGGGTCCTTTGAAGTCTTCAACGCCTGCTCCACAATCTCCATCGCCCTTTCAGACTGCCCCCGCGCCTGAAGCACCCGCGCCTTGAGCGTCACCGCCCGACCATGACCAGGATTCCCTTTCAACACCTCATCGAGCGCCTTGTGCGCATCACCCAACCGATCCAACCGACGATACACCATCGCCAAATCACACAAAGTATCCGAATCACCCGGATTCAACTTCGACGCAAACTCCAAATGCCGCACCGCCTCAGCACTGTGATCAAACAACATCAGCGTATACCCAAGCATCCGAAGCATCTCCGCATCCCGAGGCGTCTTCTCAAGCGTCTCACGCAACAACCCCGCCGCCGTCTCATATTCAGAAGCCGCAAGCAACGAACGAACCCGCCGAATCATCCCATCCCGACTCGACATCGGACTGCTAAATGAACTCATACCGAACCACTCCCATCAACATCGTCACCAAAAGAAGACTCCGCCATCACACCATCGGCATACACACCAAGACCCTCAAGCAAAGGCCCAAGATGCTTCTCATAATTCTTCCACCGCTGACGACTCGACTGATACACCGGCTTACGCACCTGCATCGAACTGGCCGTATGCACATGCTCAGTATTCTCATGAAACCGCAAACACCCCTCATCAAACTCCAACCCCAAAAAATCCAACAACCCCCGCGTATGCCCCTCAGCATCACCCACAAAATCCTCATACACCACCCGATACACCGGAATCTCAAGCTCCTCCCCCCAGTAATCCATCATCTCCCGATGCGCCACATACTGCCGCCCCAACATCCCAAGATCACGCGAATAACTCACATTCATCCCAAAGTTCTGAAAATACGCACTCAGACAACAATCCCGCGGATCACGCAACGCATGAATCACCCGCCCCCC
>JALSHW010000109.1 GCA_026982035.1 Phycisphaerales bacterium
GCTTGATTCGATTCAACTGCTGACTGGATCATGCTCGATGTTTGAGACGAAGTTGATTCAGGATTTGGAGCCGGATCGTGAGCGGTGTGCCGAGTTGATTGAGGGTTCGCTTGCGATGTGCACAAGCCTTGTGCCTGTCATTGGTTATGACGCTTCGGCCAAGTTGGCGTATGCGGCCTATGAGCAAGGGAAGACTGTTCGGGAGTTGGCTTTGGAGCAAGGGGAACTGGATGCTGATCGGCTCAATGAACTGCTTGATCCGGGTTCAATGACCCATCCGAGTCCCTAACTTGTGTGATTGAATCTTGCCTTGGATTGGCATTATTTCTCGTGGAACCAACAACGAACTTCTCCCGAATAGGATGCTGATCTGCAGAAATCTCCCCAGAATTCTGTCGGCAACCAATCGAAGCGTGTTTCTTTGGGGGGAGAAACTGACTTTGACCGAGATAATCCGCAATTGATCCGCTCAAAGGGGTCAATGTGCGATATGATGGTGACAACCGCAATCCCTGACACACGACGAACCCACTGGAGCGTTCCATGCGACCAAATAGAGCTGTGACTAGACCTGTGATGAATCACTCGAAATCTGTACTGACGGGCATGATCCTTGCCTCGATTGGAATGGCATGTTCGTATGCATCGGCGGCTCCTATCGCCACCGATACGACTCCCCAACAGGACGAGTTGGTGACGATGAAATACCGGGGCAGCCAGGCCCAACAACTGCGCGTCCACGCCCCCACCGCCCAGAGCAGCTTTGCTGATATTGTGGGAAGCGATCAGCCCTACAAGATGCTGCTCCGCAATAAGGTTGTGGTTCGTATGCAGGGCATCAAGCAGTTGCGGTCATTGATTGCGGCGTTGCCTGAGAGTGTCGGACAAGTGGTGATTGAAGGGTCACTGGGCAATCGGATTGATGCGTGGGAACTGACCACGGTGGATGTCCGCTCGGCGCTTGCCGTTGCTGAGTTGCTTTCTGCTGATGAGTCTGTACGAGCGGCGTTTGTGGACAGCGGACGAGTGGCTGATGATGCCAAGATGGCCGATCTTTTCCGAAAACAGGCGGTTGCAAGGAGTCAGCAACCTGGTGCCGTTGCCGCGCGTGCTGCTCGGGCACCTGGCATTGAGCCCGTTGATTCTGGCTCTGATCCTGCGGGCGTCGCCGACCCTGATCTTGCGAACTTCTGGCACATGCAAAATACGCTTCCGGTCTATCTGGGCAGAGATAACAACATCACACAGAATATTTATGATGTCCAGGGCTATACCGGGGCTGGCATCACGGTGGGTATTGCTCGCGTGGGTTTCCTTACTCACTTGGATTCCGCCCACACTGATATAGACGACAATTTCAGCGTGGCCCTCACCATGCCGGTTGACACCACGCTGTTCCCGCCGGATCGTGCCTTGACGAGTATTGCCGGGATCATTGCTGCTGAACGAGACAATGGTGAAGGTGGTCATGGGATTGCTCCAGAAGCGATTTTTGCGACGATGAGTACGGGTACCGATCTCATGATGGCCAACATGTTGACCTATGAGAAAAGCAATCTTGATATCAAAGTCATCCCCTCGCCAGGTGCAGCAGGTGCAAACGAGTTCACAGAGATGGGCTTTGCTTCAGGATACAACAATGGAGCCGCCGCCGAATTTGTTGGCGATTATTTCAACAACGCGCTCAGGTTCGGTCGCAATGGCATCGGTTCGATTTTGATTTATTCAGGCGGGTTCACGACTGATTTTAACGCTTTGCCAATCATGCCCTTCTACCCGGACCCCTATGACGGAGGCGGCTTTGACGACTTGTTTGTCGGCAATGTGATGAATGTTGTTGATAACGAAACGGCTTCGGATTCTGTTGGGCCACCTATTACAAACGCCTTTTCTTCAGGACCTGTCTATATCCGTGCACAAACATATATGTATCCATTTGCAAGTGATCGTCGGACATTCTTGATCAACGGCGTCTCTGAAGACGGCTTTGCCGACATGAATCAAGTGATTGGGCCAGCGGTTTTTGCTTCGGTCTATACAGGGACATCCAATGCCATATCGTTCTTTGACAATGCCATGGCCAATCCTCCTCGCGGTATTTTTTCGACAGTTCCCGGAAGTTTGATCGAAGAGATTCCTGATGCAGCGGCTCCTTTGGGACTTGATACCGCTACGGTAAACGGAAGCAGTGCTGCGATTGCTGGTGGAATCATTGCCCTGATGCTTGATGCCAAACCGGACCTAAGCGTTCGCGATATTCAACACATTCTCTTTGAAAGCATCTTTGAAAGCACACGATCTCAGGCCATTCGATTCCCAGAGTTCAACCCGGCATTGACTTATCTTGACGAAGGGGCTCAACCTGGTGACTTGGGTGTCTACTCGTTCTGGCAAATCAACACCGGGCTTCACGAACTTCCTGGTGGTGGTGTGGCCGCGATTCGCCACTCGGATCAATATGGATTTGGCGTTATTGATGCTGAACTGGCTGTCACCAAAGCAGCGTCTTGGGGTGGAACCCCGCAACTTGTCGTTCTTGATACCGGCCGGGTCAATGAAGACAGCGGCACCGATGCTCGAGAAGAAACACGAGTTCCTCTGGAAGTGTTGGATGCGACTTTCCTGGAAATCGATGAAACTTCTACGATCTTGCTTGATGGTACATTAACCGGACTCAGTCAGATCGACATCTGTGTCCGCTCCAACTTGGTGATCGAATCGATTGTTGTGGAACTCACCGCCACAGGGAACGGTTTCAACGATATTTTCCTCAGGCTCAACAGCCCATGGGGGACATCCTCCAACTTGTCATATCCAACCACACGCAACGCTGTAGGCACATCCTTCACCGAGAACTTGGATGATGATGATCGAGATGGTGTCTACGAGGTTGGCATATTGGGCACCGATGAAATGGCCCTCATCGGGCATGAGTTCACAACATTCAAGCACTGGGGTGAACTCTCAGGGGGGACTTGGAGATTGAACTTCTACGATTTTGGACCTGACAGTGAGAATGCTGAAGGGACACCCGAAGAAGAAGGGCCACCCGTGGTCCCTGCCATCCCCAATGTCCACGACCTCGGAGTCTTTGGTCTGCCGGGAAGCGAATTCCGCGATGCCAAAACCGTGACTGAATTCCGGATTCGAATTTATGGTTATGAAAGCGGTGAAGAGCCATTCCTTGGATGTAACCCACTTCTAACTTCATGCCCCGGTGATCTTAACGGCGATGGAATCATCAACGCTGCCGATTTCAACCTGTTCCTCCAGTGGTACCTTGCAGGAGATATTCGAGCGGATATGAATAACAATGGGCTTGTTGATTTCTTTGACATTGGTTCGTATCTGGCAATTTTCCGGCCTGGGTTCTGCACCATTGGCGGAGGTGCTCCACCAAATGTCGGTGGCCGTCCATCGCCAGGCGGTGGAGACCCATCGGATAACAATCCACCGACCCGCCCGATCTAGGCAATCTCCAATCGACTCTGGTAGTATTCAAAGAGCCCCGTATAAGGGGCTTTTTTTTGCCACTTGATTCAAACTCAGCAAATTACTTCTGCACTTGCTATTCATCCCAATTTCTGCAATAATCTCGATTGGCATTCGAGTTTTCTACACATATGAGAGGCCCTGATACACATGACTGAATCCCCAGCCACATTGCCCCACATCATTTCGGGTGACAAAAGAATATCCTCCGATTTTTCTCAGCGAATCAACATCAATCCGGGTACCGGCGAGCCGATTTCCTCTGTGCCTCTTGGTGATGTCAACGCGGCCGAGCAAGCCGTCCAGGCCGCAGCGGCTGCCTTCCCGGCGTGGTCCGCCACGCCTGTGGGGGATCGTATTCAACCGCTGTTCAAGTACAAGGTGCTTCTGGAAGCCCATGTCGATGAACTCGCCGAGATTATTGTCCAAGAGCATGGC
>JALSHW010000110.1 GCA_026982035.1 Phycisphaerales bacterium
GGCGTAGACCTATATAATGGGTTGACCGGATGATGCTGTCCGATAGTGGATATTGGCGGCCAATGTCGGGGCGATTCGTCTTATCGTGGGTATTTGACCGATCCATGAGTTGTGTCTATCTCCCAGTTTGGGGTATCAGTTTGGGTATTTGTACGGAGTTGAAATGAAACCATCAAAATCAATCCTTATCGCACTCCTCGGTACCGCCTTGGGAGTTGCCTCGCTCTCGACCCACGCAACGAGCCCAACAAGTGAACCCATGCCGGACATGTCCGGCATGACCGATATGACCCAACTGCATGGCACAACCGATCTCGTTTGGGAACTTGCCTCCCAAGGCGATGACTCAGGAATTGCCCAACTCCTCATGCCTGAATCATGGGATCCAACAACCAACACCCAGTTTACCCAAGCCCTCACCCTTCTCCAAGAGAACTTGACCAAGCAAGAAGCCACCCGCACCGAGTCCATCAACGAAGCCAATGAAACCCTCGATAAACACCTCGCCTTGTTTGAAGACAACGGGTCGCTCATCGAACTGAGCAAGGCCCTCAGCGCCGTCGTTGCATTGCAAATGCTTCACACAAACAAAGACCAACTCTTTGCAGACCCCAAAATCAGCACACTCATCGATCAAAGCATCCAAGGTGCCAAGCAAGCCGAGGCCGACAAAGATTGGCTCATCGCCTCAGAACTCTTCTACCGTCTCAACGCGATCTACGATCAAGAAAACACCTTCAGCGACGATGTAGACCGACTCACCCGTCGCCTTACCATGATTCGCATGTACGCCCCAGAACGACTCTGGGAACTCCGCAACGATCGACGCATCCAAGAAGGACTCGACCCACTCCCCCCCTACAACCCCTACGGCGACTCCTATACCGAAAAACTTGACGGAATCGATTCAGTGATGGTTCGCACCGCCCTCCAACGCAGCGTTGCCCAGCACATCGCCCGTCAATCAAGCATGTCCCCAACAGGCGTGACGATGAACGATCTGATCGTCGCAGGGATCGAGTCGATCCAAACCATGGCAACAACCACCGACCTTGCCTCGGTCTTTGAAGGATTCAACGATCCCAAAGCCCGCCAATCCTTTCTCGATGATCTCGAAGAACTCAAATCCAAGTACGATCTGGCAGGTGGTATGAAGATCAAACCCGCCGGTGCCTACGACCTACGCCGAGTCATAGATTCGATCCTCCGCAGCAGCCGCGACACCGTCGCCGTCATGCCCGAAGCAATCCTTCACGAATTTGGCAATGGCGCCATGACCGAACTGGACCCCTACACCGCAATCATTTGGCCCGACGAAGTCGCCCGGTTTCGTCGTTCTACCCAAGGTGAATTCATAGGCGTTGGCATCCGAATCCAACTCGATGAACTCCAAAACATCACCATCGTCACACCACTGACAGGTACCCCCGCACAACGAGCAGGACTCCAATCCGACGACATCATCAAAAAAGTCAATGGCATCTCAGCCATCGGCCTGGGACTCGACCAAGCCGTCGAAGTCATCACAGGGCCACCAAACACCAAAGTCACCCTCACCATCGAACGCACCGTCGAAAACGATCAGGGAGAAGAAGAACTCAAAGAATTCGAATACACCATCACCCGCGCCAAAATCGACCTCCCATCAGTCAAGGGCTGGTCCCGTACAGGCCCGGCCAATGGCGATTGGGACTACTTCATCGATCCAGACCAAGGCATCGGATACATCCGACTCACCGGCTTTACCCAAGACACCACCCGCGACTTTGACCGAGCCGTGGTTCAGATGAAGGAACACGGGCTCAACGCTCTGGTCCTTGATCTTCGCTACAACCCAGGAGGATTGCTCGACCAAGCCGTGAAACTGGCTTCACGCTTTGTTCCAGAAGGCATGGTCGTCAAAACCGTCGACGCCTCAGGCATCACCCAGGATCGTCAAGATGTCCGTTCGGTCAATCCAAAATACTCATTGCGTGATTTGCCGGTCGTCGTGTTGGTCAACGAGGGCTCGGCCTCGGCATCAGAAATCGTCTCAGGCGCGATCCAAGCCGGTGCCCATCAAGGCAAAAACAAAGCACTCGTCGTTGGTGCCCGATCCTTCGGCAAAGGATCAGTCCAAAATGTCTACATGCTCCCAGGCGGCTTGTCAGCCATGAAACTCACCACCCAACACTATCAAATCGACGCACCTCGCATGATCCACAAAGTCCCAGGCGCAACCGAATGGGGCATCGAACCAGACCTCCATGTCGAAATGCTCCCAAGTCAACAAGCCAAAGCCCTCATCCTCCGCAGAGACGCCGACATCTATCCACTCGACAAAGACGGCAATGTCATCATCGACGCCGAACGCCCCGACCCAATCACCCTCATCACCGATGGCATCGATCTCCAAGCACAAACCGCACTGGTCATCCTCCAATCCCAAGTCGACGAATCCATCACCAAAACAACCATGACAACAGACTAACCCTTCCTTCTCTTACAAAAAATCAGACAAAACAAAGGCCGCCACTCCCCATCAGGAATGGCGGCCTTTTTCAACACATTTCTTTCAACACACTTTTTGACAACCCGATCGACCGACAGCATGCTACAACACGCTACAACTTGGCCATCTCCTCAGCATCCAACTCCCCGTTGCTGTACACCTTCTGCACATCATCAAGCTCTTCAAGCACCTCAATCAAATTCAACAGTTTCCGCACATCATCCCCCGCCACCGCAATGGTGTTGTCTGGAATCCGAGCAATCTCCGCTTCGACAATCTCGATCCCCGCCTCATCGAGTGCAACCTTCACCCCCTGAAAGTCACCAATCTCCGTCATAATCGTCCACATCCCTTTGTCATCATCATTCCCCTCAGGCGAAATCACATCATCAGCCCCGGCCTCCAACACCACCTCCATAATCGCATCCTCGTCATACTTATTGGCATCAACAAAAATTTGCCCCTTGGTCGAAAACATAAAAGCCACCGTCCCCGCATTGCCCATCGACCCGCCACCCTTCTTAAACGCATTACGCACATCCCCAACCGTCCGCGTGTTGTTGTCGGTCAACGACAAAATCAAAATCGCCGTCCCCCCAGGCCCATACCCCTCATACACCAACTCCTGAAAATCAGCCCCCCCGACTTCCCCCGCCCCCTTGTCAATGGCCCGCTTGATCGTGTCCTTGGGCATATTGGAATACTTGGCCTCATCAATAGCATACCGCAACGACAAATTCGAATCCGGGTCAGGCCCCCCCGCACGCGCCGCCACCATAATCGCCTTAGAACACTTCGACCACACCCGCGCCTTAACCTTGTCCTGACGCGCTTTGCGGTGCTTGATATTCGACCATTTACTATGTCCTGCCATTGGTTCTACCTCTTACTTGATTGTATTTATTTAGTTGGATCAATCTCATCAATACCTGTGTCCACCTGCAGTACAGGCACCGTCAAATCATGTACGGTCGGTGCCACTCCAGGTCTTTGCCCTTGCTCCCCATCGGCAATCTTCAACCGGATCGACTCGAGTTCCTCTCGAACCAACCCAACCACCCGTTGATTCACATTCTCCCCATCCCCCATCTCCACAAGCCGTTCACGCAACCGACTCTCCGCATCAAGCCACGCCTGCATCGCCGATTCCAATTCCCCGCTCATCCACAACGCATCACCCAGATGATCATAGATCGTCGCATTGTTTGTACCCTTATCGAGCGACAGCGCCTCACGCAACAATCCCACCGCGCCCTGCCGAACCACCACCCCCTCATCATCCACCTCATCAACCATCACCCCAAGTGCATACCGCACCCACGCCAGCGAATCCGTAATGCTCGCCGTCCCAGGCGCACTGCGATGGGCCAACTCCAACATCCCCTCAGCTTCGACCAACACATCCGCATCCCCCACCCCATCAATC
>JALSHW010000111.1 GCA_026982035.1 Phycisphaerales bacterium
CGCCCTCGCTGCGATTTCGCCCTGACCCCACATCCAACCCTCAAACTCCTCGACCCCGCCAACGAACTCAAACAACTCGCCCTGGCCCAAGACACCCTCTTTGCCGCAACCCCCCAAAGTGAACCAGACCCAGCCACCACCTGCACTCCAGAAGACGCCTGGTGGATCGAAGTCAAAACCTGCGCCCAACACGCCTACCGCGACGGCATCCCAACCCCCAACTCCAACTACGCCCATCAACTCGTCACCGGGCTCCAAACCGACCTCTGCAAACTCGCCGCCGACCCCCACATCTGGCACGCATGTTCACTCATCATCCTCTTCACAGAAACCCAGACCATCGCCCGGCATGATCTCCACCAAGCGGCCAATATCTGTATGGACCAAGCCCTCCCCGTCCGCCCCCCACTCATCGCGACCCACTCAATCACCGACCGCGCCGGCAACGCCTGCATCGCAGTCGGCCTCTTCCCCCTCTCCATCTAATCTGGACTCTGAACCAGATTCAACGGGTTCAAGCCCCGCATAGCGAGCAATAATATCCGCCGCCCCCACAGCCGCATTCATCCCCGCAAACATATCCGTCACACGCTGCAACTCACATACCTGTAAATCATACTTACCTCGATCCTCAAGCAACTCCGTTGCTCTCTGAGCAATCGGATCCACCCCCAAGAAACTCGGCACCAACTCAGGCACGATTTCACGCCCCGCCAAAATATTCGGCAGCGTAATAAACGAAGATTTAATCACCCATCGTCCCACCAAATTCCAACTCATCCGACCAATCTTGTACACGATCACCATCGGTCGATGCTGCCGAGCAATCTGCAAAGTCACCGTACCAGACACCACCAGAGCAAGCGTGCACCACCGAACCACCGCATCGGTATTGGCAACCACCAACTCAAGCGACTCAGGCCAATCCAAACCATGATCCTTGGCATTTTCCCTTAGTTCCGATTCAATCTCCGCCCGCGTCACCGCAATCACCCCACGCATCTCAGGATGCTCCCCCTTAATCTTAATATACGCCCCGAGCAACAACGGAAAATTTTTCTTCAACTCAGATGGCCTCGATCCAGGCAAGATCGCAATCCGCTGGTCCCCACTTTGCCAATCCGAAATCTGCTCATCAAGCCCATCCACATCCAGCGGCTTCTCAAACAACGGATGCCCAACATAAGTCGCCTTGACCCCCCGCGACCCAAACCACTCCTCTTCAAACGGCAGCACACACATCACATGATCCGTCAATCGACGCAACTTCCGAATCCGCCAAGACCCCCACGCCCACAACTGCGGCGCCACCATATGCGTCACCTTGGCACCATGGGCCTTGGTAATGGCGCACACCGGAAAATTCGCCGCAGGCGAATCCACAGGCACATGCACCGTCACCGGATTCTCCTTGATCCATTCCTCGATTCGTACATTAATTTTCTTATGTTCACGAATCTTGTCAAGCCCAGGCATCCCCATCACCGCCGCGTCCCCCGTCCGCTCAATCACCTCAGCCCCGGCCTTTTCCATTTTCCGCCCGCCCCAAGCACATATCCGCACATCAGGATACCGTGCTTTCAACTCCGCAATGACAATCGACGCATGATCGTCCCCACTGGGTTCAAACGCAGTAAACAAAATCGTCGGCTTGGTCACATCATTGGTCACACCCAACAATAGCCCCAATTCACAAGCCCCACCCCGAAGCTTCAATCAGAATCCCGCCGCCGCAAACCACACACTCGGCGCAACCCCCAACGCCTCGGCAATGCTCGTCAACGACTCCACACTCGGCAAATGCGTCCCCCGTTCAATCGAACTGAGTTGACTCACCGACACTCCCGAAATCTCAGATAAATTCCGAAGCGTCCATCCCCGCTCAGTCCGAGCAAGCCGAATCTGCCGCCCCAGCGTCGCCCGCAACCGATCCAACGGCTTCTGACCCAACCCCAACTCCTTCACCGCCTGAGCAAAAGACTTCCGAAGATCATCCACCGCAAACGGCTTAGGAATGTAATCAAAGACATCCTTCCGAAAAGTCTCCCGCATCGAATCAAGCGTCGGAAAACCCGTCACCATAATCACACACTGACGAGGCCAACGCTCACGAATCTCCTCAAGCACCGCCGTACCAGAATGCTCCCCCATCTTCACATCAAGCAAAATCACATCAGGCAAATGCTGCTCACACGCATCAAACAACTCCTTAGGCGTCCCCATCAACTGAGCAGAATGACCATCACCCAGCAATATCCCCTTGAGATACTCCCGAAAATCAGGATCATCATCCAAACAATAAATCGTCAAAGGCACAAGTTCACTCATAGCAGCGGTTCCATTTCAGATAACCCTATCCACTATACTCCGGTTGAACAAGATAAAATCAAACTATTCAGCAAAATTCAACGGTAAATGCACCTCAAACTTCGCCCCCCCCCCAGATTCCACATTCGATGGCACCACAATCCCCCCATGCTCCCGCACGATCCCATCAGCAACCGCCAACCCAAGCCCCGTCCCCTCCGCATCCAATCGTGTCGAAACAAACGGCTCAAACAACGAATCAATCATCCCCGGCTCAATCCCAGGCCCATTATCCAGCACCGACACCACCACCCACGCCCCATCCTCCCGCTCCTCGACAACCCCCGAAACCCAAATTCGACCATCATGCCCCTCCATTGACCGCAACGCATGCACAGCATTCCGAATCAAGTTCACAAACACCTGCACCATCCGCCCAGAATCACACGCAATCTCGATCCCCTCGTCCACCTCATTGACAAACTCGATCCGCTGCCCAGGCAGCACACTCTGCCGATCCAACCTAATCAACATCCACGCATCCTCAATCACCTTCCGCACACCCGTCGTCTCAAGCCGAGGCGTCCGCACCCGCGCAAAATCCAACAACCCTTCCGAAAGCGTCTCAATCCGACCAACCACCCGCACCAACAATGCAATCTCAGATTCACTCAACCCCCCCCGTTCATCAAGTTGCCCCACCAACCCCTTGACCACCGACAAAGGCGTATTGAGTTCATGAGCAATCCCCGCCGACATCATCCCCAGCGATGCCAACCGATCCGCTCCTTCTAAGTTCTTCCGAGCCGTCTCAAGCAATCGATTCTTCTTATGCAAATCAATCGCCACAACCTCCAGCCGTCCCAACGCCAAGGCCAACTCCCGCTCATTGGACCGCAACTGCACCACCGTCTCATTGCGTGATCGCATGATCTCCCCGAGTTCATCGGTAGAAATCAACTCCTCAGGCACCAACTCATGGGCCTCATCCTTCGACCGCGCCGCATCATCGGCATCCAACAACGCCTGAATCGGCACATACACATACTCAGGCAACACCAAAACCTCAAGAGCCACCGCCACCAACGCATACCCAGCAAAAAGCGTCACAATCACCAACCCATACACCAACTTCACCGTCGTCCGTGCCCGCTCAGACCGCGTCCGAATCTCCACATACCGCTGCGTCCCCGCATCAAAGGCAACAATCCCCCCACCAAAAGAATCCCCCCCCAACGGCACCTTCACCCCGGGCTCCTCCTCCATCAGAACCCCGTCATGCTGCCCAACCCCCAACTCGCCCAAATGCCCAAAACGCACCCGAACCGTTTCCGTATCAAACCCCCTCCCCCCGGCCTGCCGAACAACCGTCTCATAAATCAACGCCGCCTGATCCTGCTCAGCCCCATCGACCATCTTCCCCATCGCCGGAGCAAGCGCCACCAACAACAGCACCCCCAACAACAACGAAAACGAAGTATGAAGCACAATCATCTTCTTTCGAATCTTCAATCCAGAAAACGCCCCACGCGCCCGTTCCCCCACCGCCGAGCCCCGATTCTTTGATGTCAGATCCATTCCCATACCAAGACTGTATCAAGACCA
>JALSHW010000112.1 GCA_026982035.1 Phycisphaerales bacterium
TGAGACGAACTGTGTTCTTGCGTGCTATTTGGCGGGGGGGTCTTTGGTGGGGTTTATTTGGTGGGGTTTATTTGGTGGGGTCGATGGATGTTTCTTTGGGATCCATGATGGGTTCTCTGGTGACTACGGTGAAGAGCATGAGTTGGCCGTTTCTTGGGAGGAATGTTTTGGAGCGGGCGGAGTAGATTTTGTCGCCTGTGACTCGGACGATGACGGCACCGCGGGGTGTTTTTGCTGCGGGGACTGAGAAGGCGAATTTTCCTTCTTCGTCTGTGATTGTTCTGGAGAGTTGTGCGGGGGCTTTTCCGGAGCGGCTGTCGTTGTAGAGGGTGAGTTGGAGGCCTGGGATGCCTTGTTTGTTGTTGATTCTGTCGTCGTCTTTTTGGACGATGATTGGTCGTCCTACGGTGCCTGGGATGACTTTTCCGGAGTAGCGTGTTGAGCCGCAGGCGGTGAGGGTGAGGAGGGCTGTGAGGAGGATTGGGATGAGGATGGTGGATTTGATGAGGGTGGATTTGAGGTTCATGGGTGTCGGTTCCTTGACTGGTTGTCTATGCGTGTGGTTTTGGCTACTGTTCCATTGTGGGGAGGAGTTCTTCTGGTTTTGGTAGGTCTTTGAGGTTTGCTAGGCCGAAGGTGTCGAGGAATCTGGGGGTGGTGCCGTAGAGCATTGGTCGTCCGAGGACTTCGGCTCTGCCGGTGATTTTGACGAGGTTTTTGTCCATGAGTGCGCGGACGATGTCGCCACAGGCGACGCCTCGGATGTTTTCAAGTTCTGCGCGGGTGACGGGCTGGCGGTAGGCGATGATGGAGAGGGTTTCGAGTTGTGTTTTGGTAAGGCGGGTGCCTGCGCGGGCGCGGTGCATGGCGGCGACGACTGGGGCGAAACTAGGGAGGGTCATGATTCGGTAGCCAGCGGCGACGCGTTCGATGCGGAAGGAACGGTTGGTGGATTCGTATTCTTCGTTGAGGGTGTCGATGGCGGCTTCGAGGGCTTGTTGGGTGATGGGGGCTGCATCAGGATCGAGGAAGTTGAGGGGGTCGATGATGGCTTGGGGCTTGATGGGGCGGTCGGCGGTCATGAGGAGGGCTTCGAGGGCGGCGCGGGTTTTTTCATCGAGCGGCGTGATCTCTGAAGTCGTCGGGGGATTTTCGGTTTGGGTGGTCGTGGTGGTCGCGGTTGTCATGGGAAGATGGTATCACAGATCAAGGTTCAATGGGGGCAATATCGGGGTTGTTTTGGTCCGATAAGACCGGGGTGGATGGGCAAACTGTTGATGGGCTGGGGTTTTTGGATGATACACAGAATCGGGGGGTGAGGAATGTCGATAGGTAAGGCATGTCAAATTTTCATACAAATCGTTCGCAGGAATCTTTGGGGAATGGGCCTTGTGTTGTGCTTGTGGATGATGAGCCGCACATTACTCATATGGTTTCTCGGAAGTTGAAACAGTGTGGGTACACGGTGCATACGGCGATGGATGGGCAGCAGGGTTTGGAGTTGATATTGGAGGTGGGGCCTGATCTTGTGGTGACGGATTTACAGATGCCTTATATGAGTGGTATTGAGCTTGCGAGTCGGTTGTTTTCGTCTGAGAAGACGAGGGGTATTCCAGTGATTATGTTGAGTGCCCGGGGATTTGCGATTGAGGATCAGATCACGGAGTTGGGGAATGTGAAATCGCTTTTGAGTAAGCCGTTTGGGACCAAGGCGTTGATTGAGTTGATCCAGAGTACGCTTTCATCGGATGATGGGGCTGAGGGGCTTTGCGCATGAGACTTGAGTTGATTGATGAGAACAGTCCTGAGGTGCCTCCTGTTTTTTTGCAGCGGTGTCTTGATCTTGGATTTGTGGAATGGTGTTTGGATGTCAATGGGATGGCGGTGAGTGATCCTGTGTGTCCTGGGCCTTTGAAGCTTTGGCTTTTGCGTCCTGAGATTCGTGAGATGATTCTTGAGTGTGCTGAGCGTTGGGCGGTTGAAAAGAAGCCGAGTATGGTTGAGCCGGCGCGTGGGTTTCGGTTGTATCCGTTTGAGATTGAGCATCATGGGCGGCGGACTGGGTTTAGTGTGATGATCGCTTTTACTGAGGAAATTTTATCTCTTCCCATACTCAATGAAGGTTTTGAGGGTGAGCCGTTGACGCTTTCGTCGATTCGACACACGATTTCTGGATTGGTTCGGCCTTGGGAGATGATGGGTAGTGAGATTGAACGATTGCTTGTGTGGATGCATGATGATTTGAATGGGATGCGTGGGTCTGCGGGGATGATTGAGAGTTATGCGGATCAGTTGACTGAATCGTATGAGACGGTGACGGCGTTGCATATGTTGGGTCGGGAGATGGGGAGTGTTGAGGAGCCGGGGTCGTATGTGGATCAGACTTTGGAGATGATTGGGGCGACGATTGGGTATGAGTGGGTGGCGTTTTTGGTGAATACTGATGAGGGAGAACAGTTGCTTCCTGTGAAGTTTTCGCAGTTTGGGGATGTTTTGTTTGAAGAGGATGGGTTTCGTGAATCGCTTGATGCGTTGCTTGAAAGGGAGCCGATTGCGGTTGCGGATCGGACGGCGGTGTATTCTGCGGAGGGGTATTTTTCGGGTCTTGATCCGCAGGTGATGGTTCATGCGGTGCATGCTCATGGGAACGAATATGGGTGGTTGGTTGTTGGTGGGAAACAGGGGGATGATTCGTATGTGTCTTCGCATGATACGAAGACGATTGATTCGATTGCGGGGATCTTTGCGGCGTTTCTTGAGAACACTCGTTTGTATAAGGAACAACGACGGACCTTTGTGGGGACGGTGCGGGCGTTGTCTGGGGCGATTGATGCCAAGGATCGGTATACGAGGGGTCATTCGGATCGGGTGGCGATGCTTTCTCAGCAGTTGGCGTTGGCGATTGGGTATTCGGCTGAGGAGGCCGAGCGTGTTCGGTTGTGTGGGATTTTGCATGATGTAGGGAAGATTGGGGTTCCTGAAGCGGTGCTGTGTAAGAACGGGCGGCTGACGGATGAGGAATTTGGGATGATCAAGTTGCATCCTGAGATTGGTGCTGAGATGCTTGAGGGGCTGCCGAGTTTGCAGGATATTTTGCCTGGGGTGATGCATCACCATGAACGATGGGACGGGAATGGGTATCCTGGGAAGCTTGCGGGGGAGGCGATTCCTGAGCTTGGACGGATTCTTGCGCTTGCTGATACTTTTGATGCGATGAGTTCGAATCGTGCGTATCGGTCTGCGATGCCACGGGAGAAGGTGCTGGCTGAGATTGGTCGGTGTTCTGGGACACAGTTTGAGCCGCGGCTGGCGGAGGTGTTTTTGACGCTGGACTTTACGGGGTATGACGCTGCGGTGAAGGATCATGCGGCTCAGGATGTGCATCGGGATGCGGCGTAAAATCGATTCTTAAGACACTGCCCTGTGAGCATACTCGATTGTTCAAGACACTACTGCGCATAAGAATGCGAGTAGTGGCACCCTTTGCTTGGTGGTGAGTTGTTTGTTATTCGAAGACTTTGGACCAGGTGTTGTTGACCAGGGAGTAGGTGATGAGGTCTGGTTTGATGGCGGCGACTTCGGCGACTTCAGCGGCGGTGAGTTGATTGTTTCTGTAGAATACGACATGGGCGATGGAACCCTTGAAGCCGACTTGTGGGTTTGCGCCGAAGAAGGAGAGGTTTGCGGCTCCGATTTTGAGTGGTTGCTCGCCGCCCTTGTCGGCTCTGGCGGTATCAATACCTGAGGTGTTGTCGGTGTTTTGGGCGACTTGTACGCCATCGAGGTAGACGGTGAGGCCTGCGTTTCCCCAGGTGAGGGCGATGTGGTGCCATTGATTGAGGGTGATGATGTTTGTGGCGGTTTTGGCGGTCATTTTGTTGTCGTAATTGCCTGTGTC
>JALSHW010000113.1 GCA_026982035.1 Phycisphaerales bacterium
TGGGTCCAATGCTGAGCGGTATTGGATGTTTGATTTGTCGGACTCTGATCGGCGGGTTGCGCTTGTGGGGGCGATTGAGAACTTGACCCCAGAGCGGGCGGCGGAGATTGGGCTGAGTGTGCATCCGGGGGATTTGATTTCGGCGCTTGGGATTGAGCCGATTGAGCCTGGGTCGGTGATGGGGGCTCGGTGGGACTTGGGGGAGGAGTTGGTGGTGATTTCGATGCCATCGCGGTGGGGGTGGGGGCGTACGGAGTATTGGTTTGATCCGGGTACGGGGTTGGTGATGCGGGTGGTGAGTTTGGATGGTGATGGGGGGACTGTTGCGGTGACGGGGTTGTCGCGGTATAAGGAGTTGCTGGATGATCAGCGGCGGGGTTCTGGGGTGAAGGTGCCTGGGAAGGTTGAGATTCGGCGAGCGGGTGGGAGTGGTGAGTTTGTGCGAATTGAGCTTTCTGAGCCGTCGCAGCGGTCGATCAAGGGGATGGTGTATAAGCCGGAGCGGTTGAAACGGGCGTATCGGATTCATGAGACTGTTGATCTTGACGGTGATCTTGATGAGCCGATGACTGAGTGATTGGATGAAATTCGGGTTTGAGGGTCCGAGAACTTTAGGTGGGTGGGATTTTGTGCCGACATAAGAGGTATCACGGCTGCGTACTCATTTGGGTGCGGGGTGTTGTGTGTGAGGATTGTTGTGAGCGAAGAACCGGTACAAGATGGAGCGGTGGAAGCACTTGGTGGGGGTGAGGGGGGTGATGTGGATGCTGGGCCGAAGGTTGATCCTGTTGAGGTGTTTAAGCGGGATTGGCGTGGGTTGTGGCAGACGCCTGCGTTGTTGGTGACGGGTGGGTTGTTGATGCTTGGGCTTGCTTATACGGTGTCGACCAAGCCCGATCCGGTGTTGGCTCCGGCGTTGAAGTTGTCGGATTCGTTGCTTAAGGGGGAGAAGTATGAAGAGGCCATTGAGGTGCTCAATACGAAGGTGTATCCGTGGGTGATGAAGCCGGGGGGGGCGTCGGTTGAGCATCAGATTCATTATCATTTGAATAAGGCGCGTGCGATTGATCGTGGGCAACGGGCGGCGGGGTTTGAGGATGATCGGAACTTTGTGTCGATTATTCGGGAGTATTTGGAGGCCGAGCGTTTGGGGGCGGTGCTTGAGGCGGCGGATTTGGCGGCGTTGGCGCGGGTGTATTTGGCGCGGGGGGAGTTGGATAAGGCCAAGATTCGGGTGTCGCAGATTCCGATGTCGAGGCGTGATCTTCGGGATGGGTTGAATCATCAGATTGTGGAGGATCTGCTGGATCGTCCGGTGCCTGAGACGGAGCCGGCGATGGAGGTGCTCAGTGAGATGCTTGCTGATACCGAGTTGGCAATGGATGAGCGGGTGTGGGCGATGGAGCGGCAGGCGCGGATTCAGCTTGAGGCGGGGTTTGTCGATGAGACGATTACTCGGATTTTGCGGGAGATGCCTCGGCTTGAGCGGGCCCAGGCCGATGGTCGGTCGCGGTTGCATTTGCTGCTGGCGCGGGGGTATTTGAAGATTGGTGCCAATGATCTGGCTCGGAAGCAGATTGATCATGCTTATGACCAGTCCGGGGCGGGGGATCCGCATTACTCTGAGATTTTGCTGGCCAATGCGCATTTGGAAGATATCGAGGGGAATATCTACGAGGCGCGTGATCTGTATGCTCAGATTTCGGAGAACTATTCGCGGGATCGGGTGTATCCGTGGGCATTGGTTGGGCTTGGAGAGACGCAGGCGGCGATCGGGGAATCGGAACTGTCGATGGATGCGTACCAGACCTTGGTGGAGAACTACAACTCGCTTGGGATTGAATCTGAGCCGAGCCGGAGGCAGGTGCTTGATTCGCTGCTGGCGCGGGCGGGGGATTCGCTGGCGGCGGGGGTGCCTGAAGATACGCTGCGGTATACGGCGATGGGGGAACGGTTGTTTGGGATTGATGATTTGCCCGCTGAGATATTGGGGATGTTGATGAACGGGCATCGGGCGATGGCGGAGAAGTTGATTGGGAAGTCGTTGGAAGAGGCGGGGTCGTTGTTGAGTTTGGATCCTTCGACACGGGCCCAGGTGCAGCGGCATTTGATCGCGGCGGCGACCAATGCGCGGATGCACGCCGAGCGGTTTGTGGTGTCGAATCTGCCCAAGCATGCTCGGTCGTTGTGGACGGCGGCGGATTTGTATGATCGTGCGGGGGATCAGCGGGAGGCGATTCTGGCGTTTCAGTTGTATGCCAGTTCGATGCCTTCGGATCCGCGGTATGCTGAGGCGTTGTTTCGGCTTGGGGAGTCGTTGCGGGCGGTGGGGGATTTTCAGAAGTCTGCGGAGATTTATGAGCAGTTGATTGAGGATCGGGAGGGGATTTTGGGTGCGGATATTGGTCCTTTTGCGGATTCGAGTTTTGTGCCTTTGGCTCAGGCGTATTTGTATGATGAGGACCCGGAGAACGATAAGAAGGCCGAGGAGTTGTTGATGACGGCGTTGGGGGGGACGAAGGTGTCTGCTGAGACGGAGTTGTACCGGACGGCGTTGTTGGAGTTGGCGGGGCACTTTGATTCGACGGGTCGTGCTGAGCGGGCCATTGAGCGGTACGAGGAGTTTGTGTCGCGGTATGAGGGTGATGCGGAGACGGCGGTGGTGATTTATCGGTTGGCTGAGGCGCATCGTCGGCTTGGGGACAAGATTGAGTTGTCGCTGGGTGAGGCGATGCCTGCGGCGGAGCGGAATGAACGGGTTGCCAAAATGCGGTCGCACCGGAGCAAGGCGATTGTGCAATACGAAAGCGCGATCCGGGCTCTTGGGGCGTTGCGTCTGACGCGGATGGGGATGTTTGAGTCGATTGCGCTTCGCAATGCGTATTTTTATCTGGGGGATTGTGCGTTTGATTTGGGGGACTATGACGAGGCGATTCGGTATTACGATATTGCTCGGGATCGGTATTCGGATGATCCGGCGTCGCTGGTGGCGATGGTGCAGATTGTGAATTCGTATATTGCCAAGGATGAAATCGGTCGGGCGGCGACGGCCAATGAACGGGCAAGACGGTTTTATTCGTCGATACCTGATTCGGTGTGGGAGGATCCGAATTTGCCGATGGATCGGGGGGATTGGGAGCGGTGGCTCGATTCGAGCGCGATGCTGCTCAGTGGGGTGACGGATCGGTGATGTGGTGATCGCGGATTCTTGCGCCGATTGTGGAGCGATGCGCACAAACAGCCGATAACTCATTTTAGCAGCATCAAAATAGATGTCCGTCGGATGGATTCGACGGCTTGCAATGGAGGTCATGGATGACCGATCGACGAGATAGTGTGGCGCAGACCGAGCGGATTGATTCGATGCTTGGGCAGATGCGGATGTTGTGCGCTCAGATTGATGAGATTGGGCAAGAGCAACAACGACTCCTTGAGGCGGATCGGCTTGAGGACTTCGTTGCGGTTTTGAGTAGTCGGAACCCGAAGATTGAATCGTTGGCCCAGGCGGGGACGCTGGTGGAAGGATTTTTGGAGTGCGATGGGGTTGGGGTGGATCAGGTTCAATCGGCGCGGCGGCAACTCGATGAGATGGCTGAGGTGGTGTCGGGGATTTTGAAACGCGATGCCGAGCAGCAGGTGGTTGTTGAGAAGCGACGGGATGAGTTGTCTCGGCAGTTGTCGGGGGTTGGCAATTCTCAAAAAGCGGTGCGGGCCTACAGCGGTGGGGGCCAACGGTCCAATCCGACCTTGCAGGATCGGGAGGGCTAGGCGTGGATCAGGGTGTACGGGATCAAACTGGGGTTTCGGACTCGGTACCAGATTCGGTATCGGGCTCGGTATCGGGCTCGGTATCGGGCTCGGTATCGGGCTCGGTATCGGGGTC
>JALSHW010000114.1 GCA_026982035.1 Phycisphaerales bacterium
TGATTATCCCGATGCGGAGAATAATTTGGCGTTGTTCTATGGGCCTAATGAGTCGCCTGGGTCGAATCACTACAACTACAAGCGTCCTGAGTATGACGCGATGTATGAGCAGATTTTGACGATGGGGCCCAGTGATGAGCGGACCGCGATTTATGCCAAGATGCGGGACATGATTCTCGATGATTGTGTGTATGTGGGGGGGATGGCTCGGGAGCGGTTTTATCTGATTAGTCCTTGGTTGCTGAATTGTAAGCCGACGGAGCGGTTTTATGGTTGGTTCAAGTATCTTGATGTGGATGACTCCAAGCGTGAGTGAGGGTTATATGATGGCCTCTCTCTGTTGCGTCGTGGCTTTGGGCTGAGGCGTGGGATTTGAGTTTTCGGAGTCTGATTTGTGCTGAATTACATTATCCGGCGGACGCTGTACAACATACCGGTGTTTCTTGCGATCATTCTTGTGGTGATGGCGGCGTTGCGGGTCAATGACCCTGTGTCTGCGCAGTTGGGGAAGAATGCTGGGCCTGAGCAGATTCAGTTGTTGACTGAGGAGATGGGGCTGGATAAGCCGTTCTATATGCAGTATGGGATATTCTTGCGTGATCTGGCGTTGATTTGGAAGCCGATTGAGGAGCTTGAAGAGGGGGAAGTGGCTGGGGACTGGGCGCGGAAGGAAACGCGGAGTTGGGATCAGGGGATGGCGGTGTCGAAGATGATTGGCAGTGCGATTCCGCCTTCGATGGCGATTACGATTCCGACTTTGGTGATGTCGGCGTTGATTTCGATTTGTGTGGGGTTGGTGTCGGCGTTTAATCGTGGGAAGTCGATTGACCGGACGCTGATGTTTATTGCGGTGATTGGGATGAGTATTTCGGTGCTGGTGTACATTATTTTGGGGCAGTATTTTGGTGCGTTTGTGCCTGGGCAGAAGATTTCTGGGTGGCCTTTTCAGGTGACTGTTGATGCGTCGGCGGGGGAGAGTGTGTTCTTTTTCTTTAATCCGATGAACTGGGTGGCGTTTTGTATGCTGCCTGTGATGATCAATGTGATTGTGTCGCTTGGATATGACACGCGGTTTTATCGTGCGGTGATGGTGGAAGAGTCTGCTAAGGATTACATTCGGACAGCTCGCGCCAAGGGGGCCAGTACTGGGCGGGTGATGTTTGTTCATATGCTCAAGAATGCGATGATTCCGATTATTACTCGGATCATGATTTCGCTGCCGTTTATTATTACGGGGTCGATTTTGGTTGAGGTGTACTTCGGGATTCCGGGAATGGGGCGAACTTTGATTAGTGCGATCAATGCGAAGGATTTTCCGGTGATCCAGACCTTTACGGCTTTGTTTACCGCGTTGTTTATTGCGTCGAATATTTTGACTGATGTGCTGTATGCGATGGTTGATCCACGGGTGAGGTTGTCATGATTCGTGATCGGATACAAGAATCGCCTGCGTTGCGGAAGTTGTTTGGACGGAAGATGACCATTTTTGCGATGGGGATTATTTCGCTGTACATGCTTTTGTTTGGATGGATTACGCTGATGCAGGGGGTGAACTGGGTTGGGGTCAAGAGTGGAGCGTTTGATTTTCGGCAGGGGGAATCGTTGTTTGGGGCGATGCTTCCGGAGCGGACGCTTGATCGGGTGGGGGCGAGTAATGAGCCGGGGTTTGGGATTCGGTCTGAGCCGACCAAGCGGATGGAGCAGGTGGGTTTTTATCTTCGGAACTTGAACAAGATGTTTGAGGAGATTGATGAGGGTGGGAGTGTTGGGGGGGGGACTGAGGCGCGGTCGATTGAGGATATTCGGGAATCGGTTTCGTTTGCTGAGCGAAGTGTGGTGGATTTGCCTGTTGAGGAAATCAGGGGGATATATGAGCGGACGCAGTTGGTGTTGGATCGTCAGGCGGGGTATCGGAAGTTGCGTGATGCGTTGCCTCAGATGACGATTGCGATTGAGAAGTTGGTGGAGTTTCGGGGGGAGTTTGAGGGGGCTGAGGAGGGGACTGAGGAATGGGAGATTGCTGGGGAAGAGGTTGCGTTGACGATTGATGAGTTGTTGGTGTTGATTGAGGGGTATTCGGAGGATGCGCCGGAGGGGGATCCGATTTCGGGAATGGATTTGGGGGCTCTTGAAGAGGCGATGGATGCGGCGTTTGATTTTTCGCCTATGGATCCGATTTATGATGCGGGGTTGGTTGAGCGGCTCAGTGATGCGGTGGAGGCGGCGGGGCCTGGGATTGATGGGGCGGTGGCGGGGACGCTTGATGAACTTGAGCCGATGTTGGCGGAGTTGTATCCGATGCCTGGTGGGGTTGGTGGGGTGATTTATCGGTTGCGGATGATGCTTGGGACGGATCAGCAGGGGCGGTCGATTTTGTTGCGTGGGTTGTACTCGGCGAAGATTGCGATTCAGGTGGGGGTTGTGGTTTCGGTGATTGCGGTGCTGTTTGGATCGCTCATTGGAGCGGCGGCGGGGTATTTTGGTGGGTTCTTGGATCATATGGTGATTTGGTTGTACTCGACCTTTTCGTCGATTCCGTATTTGGTGTTGTTGGTGGTGTTGGCGTTTATGTTTACGGGGTCGATTTTTGAGGGGTCGTTGGTGCCTTTGTATGTGGCGTTTTCGTTGACTTTTTGGATTGGGCCTTGCCGGGTGACGCGGGGTGAGGCCTTGAAGTTGCGGTCGCTGGACTATGTGCAGGCGGCTCAGGCCCTTGGAGCGTCGAACTGGCGGATTCTGACGCGGCATATTATTCCGAATACTTCGCATTTGATTTTTATCAACATGTCGCTGTTGTTTATTGGGGCGATCAAGGGTGAGGTGGTGTTGACCTTCTTGGGCTTAGGGCTCAAAGAGGGGGCGAGTTGGGGGATTATGATTAATCAGTCGAAGTCTGAGGTGGTGTCGGGATTCTTCTGGCAGATTGGGGCGGCGACCTTCTTTATGTTTGTATTGGTGCTGGCGTTTAATGTGTTGACGGATGCGTTGCAGGATGCGTTTGATCCCAAGCATGTGGGGTGAGAAGGGATTGGGGATTTGCCACTGGCCACTGGCCATTAGGGAAGATGAAGAGAAGAGTTTTTGCCACAGAGAGCACAGAGGGCCACAGAGAAGAAGGGGTATGGGGTATGGGGGAAGGGGCGTAAGAGGAGATTGTAAAAAAGGCCGCACCCCTTGGGGGGTGCCCAAGGGGTGCGATTGCGGCTGGATGCAGCTGGTAAGCCGAGTTTTGTCCGCTGTCCGGTTTCCGATCCTCCTTATGACGGGGGCTGGATCGGACCTGACCAACTGGGCGACTATTTCTCTGCTCGCATTGTTGCCAATGCGATGAGGAGCGTAATGCTCCCAGCACCCTACCCGATCCTGCGGTCCCCGAACTAGGGATTCACCCGGAGGTGAGAGGATCTGCTTGGGCTTGCACGCGGCGGGGTTTGCCTTGCCCCGATTGTCGCCAATCGGGCGGTGCGCTCTTACCGCACCTTTTCACCCTTCCCTGTGCCGAGTTGGAAACGGGCTGGAAGTCCGTTTTACTGGCCATCGGGGGTTTATTTTCTGTGGCACTTTCCCTCGTTCCCAGCCGCCTGATTTGCATCAGGTTGTTGGAACGGGTGGGGATTACCCACCGCCGTGTTCTTTCGTGCTCGGACTTTCCTCCCATGGATGAGATTCATTCATGAGCAGCCGCCTTGCTGCATCTTGTATGGAGTATACGGGTGGAATTGTGTGCAGGATCATGGTTTTTTATGTATGATGGGGCAATGGGTGATACGAGTGCGATGGTTTGGGCGATGCCTGGGCAGGTGGAGATGCTTGCGGGGGTGTTGTTGCGTGGGGGGATTGAGGTGGTGGGGGCGG
>JALSHW010000115.1 GCA_026982035.1 Phycisphaerales bacterium
CCGCCCCCCCCGTCCATAACCCCCCTGCCGTCGAGCAAGCTCACGATTGATCACCTCCACATCAATCTCCACCCCAGCAGGCACCCCCATCACCGCAGCAACAAGAGCAGGTCCATGCGATTCGCCAGCGGTCTGATAGGTCAGTCGTGTCGAGTGTCTGGTCATCTCATATTCCAATCGACAAAATAAAGGGTGAGGTTGATCTTACTTATTGAACATCGAAAGGATATTCGAGTATTGGTCGGTCCACATCCGAACCTTAAACTTGGGCTCGGCCTCCTGGAACATCCCCGCATCAAGCAACGCCTGAGCCGTCGCCGGCTCCTTGGTCAGCGCCATCCACACCGACGGGAACCAGTAATCCCGCAAATGCTCCGGTATCTCCACACTCGGCTGGTCATACATCATCACAAACGCCTTGTGCTCAACCCCCAACCGATACACCAAGGGCTGCAAATCCAAATGACGATTCGAAATATGCAACAACACAATCCCGTCATCAGCCAATCGATCAAAGTACAACCCAATGGCCTCAGTGGTCAACAAGTGGACCGGAATCGCATCAGAACTAAAAGCATCAATCAGCACCATGTCATACAACGCATCCCCCGCATCACGCTCATCTTCAAGCAACAGCCGACCATCACCCAACGCAATATCCGGCGTCGGACACACCGAATCACTCAAATAAGTAAAGTATTGCGGATCCTCGGCAATCCTGGCAACCTCAGGATCAATCTCAAAGTACCGAATAAAATCATCCTTCCGACCATGAGCCGTAATCGCACCAGACCCAAGCCCCACAATCCCATACCGCGCCCCATCAGGACGAATCGCCTGAAGCGCCCGAATCCCCATCCCACAAGGCCCATCAATGTGGTAATACCCCAAAGGCACCTGCGACAACTCAGCATCCAAATACTGCACACCGTGATTGGTCGTTCCATGCATCATCGTTCGCACCTTGGATATTCGATCAAGTCCTGGATCATAAAACGACGCATCAACCACACTCAAAATCCCATAGAAAGTCCGACCACGATACTGAATCGACGGATCAGTCAAATCAGCAACAACCGAAGCACTCAACGGCACCGCCAAAACAAACACACACGCCAACCCATCATTCCACGCCAAATAAATCAAAAATGAAGGCACCAGCGTAATCAACCCAAACCACAGAATCGGCCTGTCACCAGGTGCAGTACCAAGAACTTCAATCAACCCCCTCCCATACCGCCCCATCACCAAAATATACGCCACACTCAACACCGGCAATCCCACCCGCACCAACATCGCACGCCGTCTCTTTGACAAATCAGCAATCCCCCGAATCCGACGCCAAGGCAACAACGCCACCGCACACAACAACGCAATCTGATACTCCAGCGTCGTCTCAAACACCAACGGCGCCACAATCCCATTGAACACCCCACCAAGTGCCCCACCCACCGACATCAACAAATAAAACTCCGTCAAATGCGACGCCCCAGGCCGATCCTTCGACAACATCCCGTGCCCCATCAATCCCACCACCCCAAGCACCAACAACTGCACCCCCACCAACGCCTTGAGCGGCGCATAGGCCTGCATCTCTGATGCGAGCACCAGAACCGTCGCCCCAATAATCCCCACCACCATCGGCCGACGAATCGACTCAACCAACTTCTCAGCATCGACCGCAAAAGCAACAATCATCGTCAACAAATACACCGCCAAAGGCAACACCCACAACAACGGAAACGACGCAATATCCATCGACAGGTGACTCGTCACCCCCAACAACATCGTCGAAGGCACAAAAGCATAAAAAATCCACCGAACCCGACGCCGCCAATCAATCGCCCGCTCATCCAACTCATCGTGTTTCCCCGAATCCTGATCCTCTTTGCCCACCCCCTTGCGCGTCATCAAAATCGCACCAAAACTCAACACAATAAACAACCCAAACCCCATCAACCACATCGACCGCTGTTCACCAAGCCCCATGTTCGGCTCAACCAAAAACGGATACGCGAGCAACCCAAAGAAACTTCCCGCATTACTCGCCGCATATAAAAAATATGGGTCATGGGCCCGCTTATGCCCCGTCCGTGCAAACCACCCCTGCACCAAAGGCCCCG
>JALSHW010000116.1 GCA_026982035.1 Phycisphaerales bacterium
GGTCAAGGGGCTCTGTACAGCATCATTCAAGTTGGACGGTATGGGAAGATTTGGCGGGTGTTTGAGGTGTGCTGGGGGATGGGGTCTGTGGTTGTTTCACTGTTGATGATGGCGTTTATTGTGTTTTTCTTTTGGCGGGTTTCTGGGTGGATCGGGCAATCGGTGTTTGGGGTTCCGGGTGTGCTTGGGAATGTGGCGGGATTGATGACGGCTGTGGGTTTGATGGTGGGGTATTGGGTGATGTCATCGCGGTGGCGGGATGCCAGGCGATCGATTCGGGCCGAGCGGGGGGAACGAAACTTACAGGATTTGTTGGATATTTATCAACTTGTGGATCAAAATGATCGGTGCGGGGCGTGCGCATTTTTGCTGCGTAATTTGGAAACGCACGACGGGTATGGACAATGCCCGGAGTGTGGGGCGGCGTGGGAGTTTGCGTTGTGGGAGGGGTTTCTCAATCTTGATCGAGCGGGTGCGCTGGCAAGTTTCAGCAAGAAAGATCGACGGCGGTATTGTGGGTTTGATGCGCGGGGGCAACTGATGCTTGTTGGGGAGCACGAAAGCCAACACGATCGCGCGGAGATGGTCAATGCGTGCCGAGGATGGATCGCGTTGTGGGATTTGATATTGCTTTTGTTGATTTTATTGATTTTGGCCGCGGCAACATTTACAACTTTGGCGTTGTCGTTGGGTGTCACATCACCAGGAGGGATTCTTGCTTCGGCGATTGCTACTGGATTTCTTGTGTGTGTGGCGTTGTTTGCGGTGCATGTGGCGCGGCGGAGTATTCAGTTTCGAAAGAGACAACGGTTTGTGCGGGATCGGATTGATGAGGGGGTGTGTCCGGGGTGTTTGTGTGGGCTTGATTCTTCGCCTCACCGGCTTGATGGAGCGTTGATGTGCGCGGGATGTGGGCTTGCTTGGGACCCTGATACACACTCTGGAAATCATCACAGTCGTCGGCGGATTGATTGGAGTGAATTTAATAATGACTTTGTGTTTGCGGAGCAATAGGGGCTTTGGTGTGTGTGGGCGGGGGGCGGCCTCTGGTGGATCGGTGATCATTCCCAGGGTGTCGGTGTGCTCGGCGAATTTCTATGAAAGCGGGAACAGGATGGGATGCTTAACTTCGTTGATGAATCAGAATTTTTTGGGAAGTTTGGGGAATGACTGTCCATAGTTTTTATGTTTCTGGGGAACAACTGGGCGTTTTTGGCCGAATAATGGGTTCTAGAGGGCACATTCGATGCCTTGTATGTGTTTGGTTCCTCTCATCTGGGCGGTTTCTGAAGGAGCGTGTTGTGATGCGTTGTGGATTTTCTGTATCGGCGTTGGTGGTTTCTGCGGGTTTGGTGTATGGGGGGCCTGTGTCTGTTGATCAGGGGAATGATCGTGAGACGGTGCCTGTGTATGGGTGCTTTGGGGATGAGCATGGGAACTTGTCGGGGGGGATTCATGAGATGGAAATGGATGGGGAAGTGCTTGAGTTTATCGAGGCGATGAATCGGGTGAATCTTGGAGCGGTGGATAATCGGGTGGATCTTGTGTTTGTGGGGGATGGGTACACGGCCGGGGAGATGGGGCAGTTTCATACGGATGCGGACGGGATTATCAATTCGTTGTTTGCGTATGAGCCGTTTACGAGTTATGAGCCGTACTTTCGGATTACGAAGGTGGAGGTGGTGTCCAATGAGTCTGGAGTGGATGGCGATCCGAGCCCTGGGGTGATGCGGGACACTGCGTTGGACATGGAGTATTGGTGTGCTGGGATTGAGCGGTTGTTGTGTGTGAATGTGGGCAAGGCGTACACGGCTGCGGCGGCGGCGCCTGATATTGATCAGGTGATTGCGATTTCGAACTCAAGTAAGTATGGGGGGGCGGGGTATGCATCGAATAATCTGGGGACGGCGGCGGGGCAGAACTCGGCGGCGGCGGACATTGCGATTCATGAACTTGGACATTCGCTTGGGGATTTGGCAGATGAATATACTTATGGGGGGCCTACGACTTATACGGGCGGGGAACTCTCTCCGTGGAATGTGTCGATCCTGAATCAGAGCGAACAGGTTGCTCAATCCCGAAAGTGGTACCGCTGGATGGGTGCTTCAATGGCTGGATTTGATGGAACTGTGGGCGGCTTTGAGGGGGGGAACTATTCGGTGTTTGGTGTCTATCGACCTACCAACAATTCGATGATGCGTGGGCTTGGTCGGCCTTTTAATTTGGTGGGTGCTGAACGGTTGTTGCGTCAGATTTATAGAGAGGTGAATCCGATTGATGATGGGACTGCTGATGGTGCGATGCTTGAACGGGATGATGTGGCGTGGGTGAATCCGATGCAGCCATTGAGTCATGATTTATCGGTGTATTGGTATGTTGACGGGGTGATTGATGCTGGGCTTGATGGGGTGTTGAATGTGGATATTGGTTCGCTTGGTTTGAATGGGGATGCTCATGAGCTTCGTGTGGTGGTGATTGATGAGACGCCTTGGGTTCGGAAGCCGCAGATTCGGGATAATTTTTTGACTGAGGAGCGGACTTTTTCCATTGCGGCTCTGGCGAGTTGCCAGGCGGATATTAATGGGGATGGGAACTTGAACTTCTTGGATGTGTCGGAGTTCTTGTCGTTGTTTGGTGATGGGGATTTGAGTGTTGATTTTGTGGCTGATGGCCTGTTGAATTTCTTTGATGTGAGCGAGTTTTTGGCTTTGTATGGGGCTGGGTGTCCATAACGATGTATTCAATTGTGGGCTTTGATCACCCTTGGAGGCAATTCGGGGGTTTTCGGACGAAATCTGACTGATGGAGAGCAATATGCAGGCGTGGTGGGCGTTGTGTTGGTGAAGGAATCGGTGGCGTTGGCGTGGATACTGGGGGTGGTCGATGTGATTGGTTCTGGGTGGCCTTTGGTGGATGGATTCGGGTGTTCCGGGTTTTGAAGCTTTGGGTTGCGTGTGAGAGGATTGGTGCGGCCTTGGATTGGGCGTGCGTCCTAGAATCGGTGCGGATATTTGACCCCTGCGGTGCTGGGCGTGTGCTGATTGATTTGGTGCATTGAACTGGGCCGCTTCTGAGGAATACTGACTATGAACTCGACGACCAAACGATTGACTAAACGACTGTGTGCTGTTTCGATCACGACTCTTGGAGTGCTGGCCTTTGGTGCTGGGGCCCATGTTTCAAGTGAAACTGTTTCAAGTAAAGCTTTTGAGGTGGCTGTGCAACCTGGGCATGAGGGGCACAACCATGGGAACCAGCAGAAAGGGAAGCAGCAGAAATCAACCCAGCCCGGACATGAAGGGCACAACCATGGCAATGAGGGTGGTGTGGCACCATCGAGTGTCACGCCGATCCCAACGCGGCCTGGCAATACTCCTAAGGAAGCGCAGGGGCCGAGTGCCAACTCGATTATGTTGTTCAAAGAGACGACGGTGAGTACGGGGACGATTTTGGATACCGAGCCGGTGCCTGTTGAGTTTGAGTTTAAGAATACTGGGACTGAGCCGTTGGAGATTCAGTTGGTCAAGCCATCGTGTGGGTGTACGGTTCCTGAGATGGACAAGAAGATTTATGAGCCGGGCGAATCGGGGATTATGCATGTGACTTTTGATCCTGCGGGGCGGAAGGGTCCGGTTTCACGGAGTATTACGGTGTATACCAATTCGTCGACCAAGCCGGTGCACACGATTTTCTTGCAGTCGTTTGTCAAGCCGGTGGTTTTGACTGAGCCACGGATACTTTCTTTTGATGCGACTCCAAAGGGGCAGGGGGCGACCAAGGAGTTCAAGATTTATGGCCGCTTTGAGGATTTTAAGGTGAGCCGAGCGACGACGCAGGATT